>JALEOU010000084.1 GCA_022766945.1 Fusicatenibacter sp.
CATGAGTTTCATAGAGACCGTGAAACGAAGAGGCAAAAAAATCTTCCAGAGTATTGTGGAGCTACATGAAGGGAGGCCAGTTTTTTCCTGACTGGCCTGTTTTGGTTTCTCTTCATTTGCTACCTGGCTGAACTGTAACAACGGTTTCGGTGGGTGGGAGAGAAAAAAACAGAGAAAGACTTTACAATCGGGAAAAATTGTGTTAAACTAGCTACGTGTGGTTCAGAAAATACCATACAGGCGTTTGTAGCTCAGGGGATAGAGCAACGGTTTCCGGTACCGTGTGTCGGGGGTTCGAATCCCTCCAGACGCGTATAGTGTATATGAAGATAATCCCTATCTTTCCTTTCCGGAAGTAGGGATTTTCTGGTATTAACAAGAAGGAAATGAGGAACAGTTTATGGCAAAACCAATGACAACCAAAGACAAGATCCGTGAATGGATTTCCGATAATCTGAGATATATGATGCTGATCGGAGGTATTCTTCTGGTCGTAGGATTCATTGCGCTGGCAGTCCATCTGATTTCAGGTCGGGGCGAGGAGAAACCGGAATCAAAATCTTTTTCAACTGTCAGTCAGAGCGAAGAATCTAAGGGAGACAGTTTGGGTGAAGCGGTGACCGATGAGAGCAAAGATCCGGATTCTGAGACGGACTCCGTATCAGAATCCGGCACGGAATCGCAGGGAGAACCGGAAGATGTGCTGGTGTTTTCTGCGGACAATCAGCAGGATGTGAGTGCTTGCATGACCAGCTATTTTACCGCTCTGGCGGCAAAAGATCTGGATGAGATTCGCAGGATGAGCGACCAGCTTTCCCTGGAGGAAGAAGAAAAGATTGCAGCAGAGGAAAATGTGGCAAGCTATGATAAGATAGAAACTTACACACTGGAAGGACCAAAGAGCGGTACTTACATTGCGTTTGTGAAATATGAATGCAGTTATCAGGGAATTGAGACACCACTTCCTATGCTGAACGAAGTCTATGTTTTTGAAAACGGGGATGGGAATCTGGTGGTCATGGATGATCCGGATTCCGATGCGGAAGCTTCAGTTGCAATGAAAGAGGCCCTGGAACGTCCGGAAGTAAAGACTCTCATCGAGGAGGTACAGTCGTTATATGATCAGGCTCTTTCTGCTGATGCCGATCTGAAGAAGTATGTGGACAGCATCAACTGATCAGACAGGAGTCTCTGAAAATATTACAGAAGGAGAAAGGCAGTTTCGTTGGAAATGCGGAACTGCTTTTTTTACCAACTAATGGAAAAGATCGGAGAAAGAAATGAGCAGAATGCGTCTGAACAAATTTTTGAGTGATGCAGGTTATTGTTCCAGAAGAGAAGCAGACCGTCTGACAGAGGCCGGGCAGGTGACGGTAAACGGACAGAGAGCTTCTGTCGGGATGCAGATCGAAGAGGGAGATGAAGTCTTGGTCAGAGGAAAACGAATTGTTCCGGAAGACCAAAAGGTATATCTGGCATTTCATAAACCGCGTGGGATTGTATGCACGGCTGAAAAACGGGAAAAAAATAATATTATTGATTATATTTCCTATCCGATCCGCATTTATCCTGTGGGAAGACTGGATAAGGATTCGGAAGGTCTGATCCTCCTCACCAATGACGGTGAGATTGTTAACGGGATTATGAGAGCAAGGAACGGCCATGAAAAGGAGTATGAAGTGGAAGTCGATCATCCGATTACCGGAGATTTTCTAAAGAAAATGGCAGAGGGCGTACCGATTCTGGATACCGTGACGAGACCGTGCAGAATCAGAAAGACGTCACGCTGCGGTTTTTCTATCGTGTTGACCCAGGGGCTGAATCGCCAGATTCGCCGGATGTGCGAGGCGCTTGGCTATCGTGTTTGTACTCTTCGTCGGGTAAGAATTATGAATATTACACTTGGTGATCTTAAGGTTGGCACATACCGCAATCTGAATCAGGAAGAGCTCGCTGAGCTAAAATGGGCAATCAGGGGAAAGGAGCAATAGTTATGGACAATACGGCAAGAATGAAGGAACTGGTGCAGCTTTTAAATACAGCTTCCAGAGCATATTACCAGGAAGACCGGGAAATTATGAGCAATCTGGAATATGACAGACTGTATGATGAACTTTTAAGTCTGGAAAAAGAGACCGGAACAGTTTTATCAAACAGTCCTACCGTGCAGGTTGGATACGAAGTTATGGAAGAATTGCCCAAAGAAACACATGAAAGCCCCATGCTTTCCCTGGATAAGACGAAGGATGTAGAAGTATTGAGACAATTTATCGGCACTCACAAATGCCTTCTGTCCTGGAAAATGGATGGTCTGACGGTGGTGCTTACCTATCGGGATGGACATCTGGAAAAGGCAGTTACCCGTGGAAATGGCTTGATTGGTGAGGTTGTGACAAATAATGCCAGAGTGTTTGAAAATATACCTCTTCAGATCCCATACAAGGGCGAACTGGTGCTAAGAGGTGAGGCAATCATCCGCTATTCTGATTTTGAAAGGATCAACGAGGAAATTGGAGATGCAGATGCCAGATACAAAAATCCGCGCAATCTCTGCAGCGGATCTGTTCGGCAGTTGAACAATGAAGTGACAGCCGCCCGCCATGTGCATCTGGTGGCATTTTCCCTGGTGAGTGCGCCGGGTATGGACTTTTCCAATTCCAGAATTCGTCAGATGGAATGGCTGAAGGAACAGGGCTTTGAAGTTGTGGAATATCTGGTGGTGACCGGTGAAACACTGGACGCAGCGATGAAATATTTTTCGGAACGGATTAACCAAAATGATTTTCCATCTGACGGACTGGTGGCTCTTTATGATGATATTGTTTACGGAGAGTCCCTTGGCAGAACAGCGAAATTTCCGCGAAATGCATTTGCGTTCAAATGGGCAGATGAGCAAAAAGAGACAACGCTGAAGGAAATGGAGTGGAGCCCTTCGAGAACCGGTCTGATCAATCCGGTTGCTGTTTTTGAACCGGTGGAACTGGAAGGAACTACCGTAAGCCGTGCCAGTGTACACAATATCAGCATTATGCGTTCTCTGGAGCTTGGAATCGGAGACCGGATTCTTGTCTATAAAGCAAATATGATCATTCCGCAGATTGCGGAAAATCTGACGCGAAGCGGTGTCAGAGATCTGCCGGATCACTGCCCTGCGTGCAATGGAGCTGCCAGAATACAGGAGCAAAATGGTGTGGAGACCCTCTATTGCGTGAATCCGGAATGTCCGGCAAAGTTTATGAAGTCCTTTACGCTGTTTGTGAGCAGAGATGCACTGAATATTGACGGAATGTCAGAAGCTACACTGGAAAAATTTGTGGGTCATGGTTATATTCGTGAATTTGCAGATATTTTCCGACTGGATCGCTATAAAGATGAAATTGTATCCATGGATGGTTTCGGGGAGAAATCATATCAGAATCTGATGGACAGCATTCAAAAAGCCAGAAATACAACGCTGCCGCGTTTGCTGTATGGACTTGGAATTCTGAATGTGGGTGTGGCAAACGCAAAAATGCTGTGCCGGGAATTTGCGTTTGATCTTGATCGGATCCGCAGTGCTTCCGTGGAAGAGCTCAGCAGAATCGATGGAATCGGTGAAGTGATCGCAGGGAGTATCGTTTCTTATTTCACTGATGAGAAAAAAGCTGCCCGGCTGGATCGCCTTCTGAAATTCCTTGTTATAGAAAAGCCGCAGATCCAGACAGAGGAACGTATTCTGGAGGGCATGACCTTTGTCATTACGGGAAGCGTGGAACATTTTAAAAACAGAAATGAGCTGAAAGAAAAGATTGAAGAACTTGGAGGAAAGGCAACGGGAAGTGTTACGGGTAAAACAAGCTATCTGATTAATAATGATACTGCTTCCAATTCCGCCAAAAACAGAAAAGCGAGAGAACTGGGGATTCCCGTTATCTCGGAGATGGAATTTCTTTCCATGATCCGGAAGGCCAAATAGAAACCATATCATTTGCATGTTGCCGGAAGATATGTTATACTCAAGCAAACGTGTGCAACAGTTTTATGCTGTTTTGCCGCGTGCAGGCCAAAAGATGTGATGGATATACTTGAATTTATAGAAATGAGGTAAGAAAGAAATGCCGGTAAAAGTTCAGGCGGATTTGCCCGCAAAGGAAATACTGGAAAGAGAGAATATCTTTGTCATGGATGAAACCAGGGCAGTGCATCAGGATATTCGGCCATTGAGGATTCTGATTCTGAATCTGATGCCCCTCAAGGAAGATACGGAACTTCAGCTGCTGCGCTCCCTTTCCAATACACCACTGCAGGTAGATGTAACATTTATGACAGTTGCGTCACATGAATCAAAGAATACATCCACCAGTCATCTGAATACGTTTTATGTAAAGTTTGATGAAGTGAGACGTAATTATTATGATGGAATGATTATCACGGGTGCTCCGGTGGAACAGTTGGAATACGAGGAAGTGGATTACTGGAAAGAACTGGTGGAAATCATGGACTGGACAAATGCTCATGTGACCTCTACCATCTTTTTATGCTGGGCTGCGCAGGCTGGTTTGTATCATTTTTACGGATTGAAGAAGAGAATGCTTCGGGAGAAAAAGTTTGGTTTATTCTGGCACAAGGTAAACAATCGTAAAATTCCGCTGGTACGTGGATTTGATGACTGTTTTTTGGCGCCTCATTCAAGGCATACGGAAGTACCGCTGGAAGAGATCCGCGCGTGCGATGAGATCACGATTCTGGCGGAATCTGAGGAAGCAGGTTTTTATCTTGGAATGGCAAAAGAAGGACGTCGGATTTTTGTGATGGGACATCCGGAATATGACCGTATGACACTGGACAGTGAGTATCACAGAGACAGCGACAAAGGTCTTCCCATCGATCTGCCACTGAATTACTATCGAAATGATGATGCCGATACCAAGCCATTGCTGATGTGGAGGGCGCACGCGAACAATCTGTATACGAATTGGCTGAATTACTATGTATATCAGATTACGCCCTATAACTTGGATGGAACCCCGGATTTCTCCGGTAAATAAGGGATTGGGTGACAAAATAAAATGCCTGTTGTGAAAGGTGGTTTTCACAACAGGCGCTTTATGTTTTCGGAATTCTGTACAGAATTCGTGTAGCAGCCAATCAGTAGGTTTCAAAACAAACAAAATCTGTTGAAAGAACCTCATTCTGCCTCGAAATGAGATTTTTCAAAACTGCTTTGTCATCAATGCTTGAAATCAAATAAGCTTTTCACTGGAACTTCCAGTGCCTCAGCAATATCCATGAGCTTATTTAGGGACAAAGAAGTGTGGCTGTTGGGCGCTTCTATGTTACTCATATGTGTGCGACTGATCTGAGCAGCTTCAGCCAGCTCACTTTGCGTCAAACCTCTCGCCCTACGATAAAACGCAATGGTTAAGCCAAGAAGCCGCATTTCTTCTGCATGTCTTTCTTCCATGTTAACTTAGACTCCTTTCTGACCGAAGTAGTACAATGCCCTAGATAATTTAAGCATATACGCTTTTCTGACAAAAAGAAACAATTTTAAACTTTTATAATGCACATGTAAATTGTGCAAAATGGAAAAAAATAGACAGGAAACCAATAGTATGCAATAAAAATGATTGCATACCTAATTAAAATGTTGAAGAAAAGAGGAAAAAGAAATTGAAATAACAGTGTATGCAAAGAAGAAAAAAAGGATGGACAGAGAATAAAAAAGAACACGGTGCGGAAAAATATTTCTGGATTTTTTGTAAAAACTATGATATAATATTTCTTAGTCAAAAAAAGAAATGCAGATATAGTTCATCGGTAGAACGCTAGCTTCCCAAGCTGGAGAGACGGGTTCGATTCCCGCTATCTGCTTTTGAAAAATCCCGGAGTATGTCACAGGTAATGACACTCCGGGATTTTTTTCTGTCATGTATGCGGGAAAAAGGTCCGGCAGAACTCTTTTGAGTATGAAGAAGGCAGTCAAAACGATGGTATGAGTCTTCATCCTTCCGTGAAGGGTTCATCAGCAGGATATCCGCTGGCCAGTTTTTGCATGCAGCGCTGGATCGAATCTTTGGAGTTTCCCCAGCTTTTGTCTTTGTTTCGATAGTCAAATTTATCAGTGAACCAGGTGACTTCTTCCTGCAGACGCTGATAGTTCGTCTTCATTAAGTCAAACAGAATCGGATAGAATTCCGCTTTTTGTTTGTCTGTCAGTTTCTTTTCTGCGGTTTCTACCAGGTCACCAAAATGCGGCAGACAGAAAGCTTTGCTTTGCCTGAAAAGAGCAACAAATTCGGGATTGCTCTTGTACAGATCAAAGAACGTATCCAGATAACGATTGTAATTTGCACGAAAATGATCGCAGACATAGCAGGAGCTGGTTTTTTGTTCCACCCACTGTCCAAGGGAGGTTTCGGGAGCATTTTTTCCTACCGAAGATTTCTGAACTCTTTTAAGCAGAGAAGACTTGCCTGGCTGGAAGGACTCCAGCTGGGCGTTCAGCTCACTGTTGAGCTTTTTCAGATGTGTTGACAAAATCAGACCGCTTCCTAAACGGTTGCCGTAATCGTACATCATCTTGTAATGATGACGACAAAACCCCACTTTATCGGTTTCTCCACGTACGTCATCTTCCATATAGGAAGCACCGGGACCAAGTACGAAGGAGATAGCATGCTGTTCCGCCTCACGCTCAAGATAACAGAAAGGACATTCGTCCTTGGCGGCAAAAGCATCCATCAGAGGAATGGTATGGATCGATTCTTTCATGAGAGACCTCCTTGAAAATAGTATTTCTAGAAAATAGCATACACGCATTCCGGGAGTTTGTCAAAGACAACTGTTAGGATGACATTCTTAATAATTTCTTTTGGGTTTTTTCATTGCACCAAAATCGGATTTGTAATATACTTTAACATTAGTACCTTATGTTACATCACTGTTTAAGCGAGAAAAGAGGAAGAAAATTTGATGCGTTTGTTGTATGAAAAGTTGAGGCAGGATAAAAAACAGCAAGGAAAATGTATTCGGATGATTCTGTATTTTGGCGTGACGCTCGGATTTCTCCTGTGGGAGAAACCGCTTCTGGACGAGCTGGCAGAAAAAAGAGAATGGAATGGTTCCTATTTGTTTGCTGGTTTGCTTGTTGCCTATGTGCTTGTATTGGCAGTTTGTTTTGTACGCTTTGCAAAAGAGCTGTCTCAAAAGAGGAGTGTCGGAGTGATGGGATGGCCGCAGGCAGTCTGGATGATGGTAAATTCCGTCTATCTGTTTGCTGCTATGGAATTTGTGACCAATCAGGAATTTGAGGACATGGTATGGTATTATGGACTTTTGAATATCGGGGTTATTTGCGTCTTTTGCATCCTGATGTCCCTGATCTTCAATTCCATAAAGAGAGCCATGATCTTTATGAATATTATTTATTTCTGCATGAGTCTGGTGTTTTATTATGTGTATCTGTTTCGCGGAGAAGCGTTCCAGCTGATTGATCTGTATAGTCTGGGAACTGCTGCGGAGGTGATTGGAGGGTATCATTTTCAACTCACAGCGCAGATTGTTGCGGCTGCGGTGGGAATGCTTCTGATTGTGCGGCTCTGGATGTCAGATAGAGATTACTGCTTTGTGCAAAGACAGATAAAATACAAGATTCTTGTTCGTCTTGTGGCTGTGGCACTTACTATCGGCGGGTATCTGGCATACATGAATTTAAACTGGAATGCACAGTTTGGCATTATCAGTGATCTTTGGAATCCGGCAAAGACATATCGCGAGTACGGGACCACTGTGGGTTTTCTGGCGGTGGCAAAATATATGCGGCTGACGCCTCCTGACGGATACTCGGAGGAGGAAGTACAGCAGATTTCTGAACAATCCTGCAGTATAAATGAAGGGAAAGAACTGAAGATGGGAAATGCCGGAAATGTCACTCCGGTGAATATCATCGCGATTATGAATGAATCCTGGTTTGACTACCGCAGTGTGGGCGATCCCATGACCAGCGAAAGTTATATGCCGTTTCTGGATTCGCTGAATGAAAATATTATCAAAGGTTATACACTGACCTGTACCAAAGGAGGAGGAACAGCAAAGACAGAATATGAATTTCTGACAGGCAATTCCTGTAAACGTTTTCCTGGTATGGTGCCTTATGTGAGCTATTTCACGCATGACCAGTATTCCATTGTGACAACACTGCAGGATCAGGGCTATCAGGCAATCGCCATGCATCCGAACAAGGCAACCAACTGGAAGAGGACAACTGCCTACCGGTTTCTGAACTTTGACGATTTTATCGCAATTGACCAGTTTGACAGCAGCACAGAACGCTATCGGAATATGATCAGTGACCAGGCGAATTATGAGAAAATAATTGAGGTGTATGAACAGAAGGAAAAGGGAACACCGTTGTTTCTCTTTGATATCACGATGCAGAATCACAGTGGGTATACCAACAAATATTTTCAGGCAGATGTCAACTGTGAAGGATACGATTGCGATGAGGCAGATCAGTATTTTTCACTGCTGAAAATTTCAGATGAAGCGATAGAATATCTGATCGAATACTTTGAACAGGTAGAAGAACCTACCATGATTGTGATGTTTGGTGATCACTCGCCCAAACTGCCGGATGAATTTGAGACGTGGATTGCGGGGGATGAGTACAAAAACCTTTCTCTGGAGGAACAGGAAAAATTCTATGGAACTCCGTTTTTTATATGGACAAATTATGAGATGGAGTCCGAAGAAAATGTGTGGATCAGCACAAATTACCTGTCAAGTTATATGCTCAGCCTGACCGGACTGGAACTTACACCGTACAATGAATACCTGTTGAGTCTTCGGGAAGAGATGCCGGCGCTGAATCATCTTGGCTTTCTCTCCGAGGACGGAAACTGGTACAGCTGGAGTGAAGCTGGCAAAGAAGAACTGGAGCTGGAGCGCCAGTACGAATGTCTCCAGTACAACGAACTGATGGATCGTAATGACAGAATCGATGAATTCTTCTTAATTGAAAACAATGAATGAACAGTAACCATAAATGGGCTTCTTTTTGTGCGGTAAAACTCTTGCCATGGTGATATGGGGTATGGTAAAATTAAATTTGGTGTAAGATTTCATCGAAGATTATGGAGAAAATGAGGTTGAAGTATGATAGCAGCAAATAATGTGACACTGCGTGTCGGCAAAAAAGCGTTGTTTGAGGATGTAAATATTAAGTTTATGGAAGGAAATTGTTATGGCCTGATTGGTGCCAACGGAGCCGGAAAATCTACGTTTCTGAAGATTCTTTCCGGACAGCTTGAGCCCACGAACGGGGATGTGAGCATCACGCCGGGACAGCGTCTTTCTTTCCTGGAACAGGATCATTTTAAGTATGATTCGTATCCGGTTCTGGACACCGTGATTATGGGGAATGCCCGTCTGTATGAGATTATGAAGGAAAAAGAGGCTCTCTATGCGAAAGAGGATTTTACCGAAGACGATGGAATTCGTGCCAGTGAACTGGAGGGTGAATTTGCAGAGATGAACGGCTGGGAAGCCGAAAGCGATGCGGAGCAGCTGCTCAACGGTCTTGGAATTGAACCGGAACTGCATTATACGCAGATGTCTGAGCTTACCGGAAGCCAGAAGGTGAAAGTGCTTCTTGCGAGAGCGCTGTTCGGTAATCCGGATATTCTTCTGCTGGATGAGCCCACTAACCACCTGGATCTGGATGCGATTGACTGGCTGGAAGAGTTTCTGATCAATTTTGAGAACACCGTGATTGTGGTGTCTCATGACCGTTATTTCCTGAATAAAGTCTGCACGCAGATTGCAGATATTGATTACGGCAAAATTCAGCTCTATGCCGGAAACTATGATTTCTGGTTTGAATCCAGTCAGCTGCTGGTGAAACAGATGAAGGAGGCAAATAAGAAAAAAGAAGAGAAAATCAAGGAATTGCAGGAGTTCATCTCACGATTCAGTGCCAATGCCTCCAAGAGTAAGCAGGCTACTTCCAGAAAGAGAGCTCTTGAGAAGATTCAGCTGGATGAAATCAAGCCGTCCAGCCGGAAATATCCGTACATTGATTTTCGTCCCAACCGTGAAATCGGAAATGAAGTTCTTCAGGTGGAAGGGCTTACCAAGACGGTTGATGGTGTCAGGATTCTTGATAACCTGACGTTTACCCTCGGAAGAGAGGATAAAGTGGCATTCGTAGGCAGCAATGAGCAGGCAGTGACGATGCTTTTCAAGATTCTGACCGGTGAGGAGGAGCCGGACTCCGGTTACTATAAATGGGGTGTGACAACCACGCAGGCATACTTCCCCAAAGACAGTACTGCAGAGTTTGACAGTGATCTGACGATCGCTGACTGGCTGACACAGTATTCGGAAATCAAGGATGTGACCTATGTGCGCGGCTTCCTGGGACGTATGCTGTTTGCGGGAGAGGATGGCGTAAAGCGTGTCAGAGTTCTCTCGGGTGGTGAGAAGGTACGCTGCCTGCTGTCCAAAATGATGATTTCAGGAGCGAATATTCTTCTTTTGGATGAACCGACCAACCATCTGGATATGGAGTCGATCACCGCACTGAATAATGGTCTGATCAAATTCCCCGGGGTATTGCTTTTTACCTGTCATGACCATCAGTTTGTTCAGACGACCGCAAATCGTATTATGGAAATCCTGCCAAATGGCGTGCTGATTGATAAGATTACAACGTATGATGAGTATCTTGCGAGTGATGAGATGGCGAGAAAACGCCACGTCTATACAATGACAGAGGAAGATAACTGATATGAGTAAAAGATCTACGGTATCAGGCGTTCTGATGATCGCACTGATACTGGCGACGATTCCGCTGCTTGGATCCGACAACGTACCGTTTCTGAAATGGTGGCTGATGGCGATGATCCTGGGAATCGGATTTTTTCCGGTGACAGCGGTTTTGTTTTCTACATTCCGGGACCGGGGCTGGCTCTTTTCCAAAGTGTTCGGTATTGCTGTTTCCGGGTTTGTTGTGTTCGCGCTGACCAGTGCCGGTCTGACGCGCTTTACTGCAATGACCTGTATTTTAACAACTGTCGTGCTGATGATCTTGAGCTGGGCTTTCGGCCTTTGGAAGATTCGCGTTCATTCGCCGGACGTGGACCTGATTTTTCTGGAGGAACTGCTGTTTTTGTTGTTTTTCCTGCTCTGGACCTATCTGGCCGGATTTCATCCGGAGGCGCACGGGACAGAGAAATTTATGGACTATGGATTCATGGAAGCGCTTATGCGCAGTGAAACTCTTCCGGCAGAGGATATCTGGTACAGCGGCAGCAGTATCAATTATTATTATGGCGGACAATATTATGCAGTGTTTCTCACAAAACTGTCCTTTACCGAGGTAAGGCACACGTATCATCTGATGAGAACTATGACAGCTGCATTTGCATTCGTGTTGCCTTTTTCGATCACCTACCATCTTCTGCGTGCCCGTACGATGGTGCGTATCCGAAAAGAGGGAGGAAAAGAAAGAGCGCTTGCGCCGATCCTGGGAGGACTCCTCTCAGGCGGAGCAGTTTCACTTGCCGGGAATTTTCATTACGTGATTTATGGATGCATTCGTCCGTGGCTGGGAATGGATCAGGAGGAAGGATACTGGTTTCCCGATTCCACCCGATATATCGGATATGATCCGGTGGTGGAGAACGACAGAACGATTCATGAATTCCCATCGTATTCCTTTGTGCTTGGCGATTTGCATGCACATGTGGTGAATGTGATGTTTGTCCTTTTCCTGGTGGGTCTGATGTATTCCTTTGTGCGTGAAGTGTGCAGAGAACCGGACAAGGAGAATCGATGGTCCTTTCAGGAAGTGCTCTTCCGGCCGCATATTTTGGCAGCCGGCTTTTTGATTGGTCTGTTTCACTGGACAAATTACTGGGATTTTGTGATTTATTTTGTTGTGGTGCTGTCTTTCGTGCTTTACGCGGCGCTTTATCGGTATCACTGCAGATGGAAGGAAACGATTGGAACAGTCCTGATACAGGCTGCAGAGGTTTTTACAGTTGGCACAGTTACGGCACTTCCGTTTACCATGAAATTTGAAACGATGGTATCCGGAGTGGCTCTTGCAAAACATCATTCACTGCTTTATCAGTTGGCGATTCTCTGGGGATTGCCAGTTACACTGACGGTGATTTTCTTTGCGGCTGTTTATCTGGTATGGAAACGTTCCTGGTATCTTCCTATGATGGAAGCAAAACGTGGACGGATACAGGCGGATGGAAAAACGCAGGAAGAGGTGGAACAGCAGGCGGTGGAGCTGCTGCTTGGTGAAAAAAACAAAGCAGAAGAGACATCAACCGGGGAAGAAACAACACATAAGAGATCCTTCCGGGAATTCTGGAGAGATGTACCGGTCAGTGATCTGGCGGTATGTATTTTGGGTATTTGCGCCATCGGTCTTGTGCTGATTCCGGAATTTGTCTATGTGAGAGATATCTACGAGGCATCTTACGCACGGTCGAATACGATGTTTAAGCTGACCTATCAGGCATTTATCCTGTTTGGTATTTCTATGGGATACATTCTGGTAAGGTTCATCCTCTGGAAAAAAGAACGGATTCTGCAGGCATTTGGTGTACTGGGCCTTGTTTTACTGTTGTGGACCTTTGGCTATTTTCCGGTGGCAGTGCAGTCCTGGTTTGGAAATGTGCTGGATCCGGATGAATACCGGGGGCTGGATGCCACTGCATATCTGGAAAATGTATTCCCGGAAGACGCCGGTGCGATTCGCTGGTTACAGTCCCATGTGGAAGGTCAGGAGGTTGTGCTGGAAGCAAACGGTGACAGCTACAGCGACTATGAGCGTGTTTCGGCAATGACCGGGCTTCCCACAGTGCTTGGATGGTATGTTCATGAATGGCTTTGGAGAGGAGATCCGGGGGATCTCAATGAACATTCCATGGACATACAGACCATCTATACCTCTCAAATCAAGGCGGAAGTGATCGAACTGCTGGATAAATACCAGGTTTCCTATATTTTTGTTGGAAGCAAGGAGCGGGATAAATATGAGGGGGATTTGAACGAGACGCTTCTTTTGTCTTTGGGAGAGGTGGTTTATCAGGATCCGGAGTCGTCCACATACATACTGAAATTAGCATCCCAGTCCTGATATGGATTGTGTCAGGAGGAAACTTAAAAAAAGGAAGAGAAGGCAGGGTGTAATACACTGCTTCTCTTCCTTTTATCAAATGAATTGCCCGTCAAATGAATGATGATAAAAGGTACTGAGAATATTGACGGCATCATATACATAGAAAAAGTATAGAAGGATTTCCGGTATCATGAATGCCTGTAAAAAATATTTGCCTGCTGGCGTGATTCTGTTGGCTGCCGTCTGTATTCTGGGAATGACAGTAAAAAAACATGAGGTGGAGAGATCGGTACCGACAAGTTCGCGGGATCACGAAGTATCTGAAGCGCCGAGAGTGGCACTGACATTTGACGATGGACCGGATTGCTGTTACACCTCTCAGATGCTGGATGGTCTGCGGGAACGTGGCGTCAAGGCTACTTTTTTCCTGCAGGGTCAATGTCTGCAGGGAAATGAACATGTGGTGGAACAGATGCAAAAAGATGGTCATCTGATTGGAAATCATACATATCATCATGTTCAGCTTACGAAACTTTCGGATGACAGTGCAAAAGAGGAGATCGTAAAAACAAGCAATGCGATCTATGAGATTACCGGAGAATATCCGATTTATATCAGACCGCCTTACGGCTCCTGGAAGGAAGGACTGGATCTTGCAGTTACTATGATTCCTGTTCTGTGGACGATTGACTCGAGAGACTGGGAGACACAGAATACGGCAGAGATACTTAAGGCGGTACTTCCAAAGGTGCAGGATGGAAGCATTATCCTGATGCATGACGGTTATCGGACTTCCGTGGAAGCAGCGATGCGTATTGTAGATGAACTGAAGGGAGAGGGATATCAGTTTGTTACGGTTGACCGGCTGATTGAAGAATAGGAGAAAGGTTTGGTAAATACGATGGATTTGTTTGATTATATGAAAGAGACAGCGATGGAAAAAGAATCACCGCTTGCTTCCAGAATGCGTCCCACATCTTTGGAAGAGGTTGTGGGACAGCAGCATATCATCGGGAAAGGAAAGCTTCTGTATCGCGCAATCAAGGCGGATAAACTGGGCTCTGTGATTTTTTATGGGCCTCCCGGAACGGGAAAAACGACGCTGGCCAGAGTGATAGCAAACACAACCAGCGCGGAATTTACGCAGCTTAATGCCACGACTGCGGGAAAAAAGGATATGGAGGAAGTTGTGAGGGCAGCGAAGGATCGCCTGGGAATGTATGGCAGGCGGACCATACTTTTTGTGGATGAGATTCATCGGTTTAATAAGGGGCAGCAGGATTATCTGCTGCCGTTTGTGGAGGACGGAACACTGGTACTGATCGGGGCCACGACAGAAAATCCATATTTCGAAGTCAATGGAGCACTGATTTCCCGCTCGATCATTTTTGAATTAAAACCACTGTTAAAAACTGACATTGAAACTCTGTTAGACCGCGCGGTGACAGACTGCGAAAAAGGACTTGGCAGTTATCAGGTTGTGTTGGATGCGGATGCGAAAGAATTTCTGGCGGATATTTCCGGAGGGGATGCGAGAGCAGCACTCAATGCGATCGAGCTTGGCGTTCTTTCCACAGAAAGAAGCAGTGACGGCAGAATCCATATTGATCTGGAAACTGCCTCGGAGTGTATCCAGAAAAGAGTTGTGCGTTATGACAAGACGGGAGATCAGCATTATGACACAATTTCAGCTTTTATCAAAAGTATGCGGGGATCCGACCCGGATGCAGCGATCTTTTATCTGGCTAAAATGCTGTATGCGGGTGAGGATGTCAAATTCATTGCCCGCCGGATTATGATCAGTGCTGCGGAAGATATCGGACTTGCGGATCCGAATGCCCTGACTGTTGCGGTTTCGGCTGCCCAGGCTGTGGAACGTGTGGGTATGCCGGAGGCACAGATCATTCTTTCGGAGGCGGCTGCCTATATGGCCTGTGCACCAAAAAGCAACGCTTCCTGCGTAGCGGTGGGAAAAGCTATGGACTGTGTGTCGAAAAGAAAGACGACGGTTCCGCCCCATCTTCAGGATGCGCATTATAAAGGTTCTGCAAAACTCGGTCATGGAACCGGCTATCTCTATGCCCATGATTATCCGAACCATTATGTGGAACAGCAGTATCTGCCGGAGGAAATCAAAACGCAGCGCTTTTTGCATCTGGGAAACAACGGATACGAGAATACGATCCGGGAATATTTTCAAAAAATCGGCAAAACGGAGTGAGGTTGTAAAATCATGAGAAATACTTTATACTGGTAGGGAATGAAAAGAATGAATTCAATGTCGGAACCAAGTTACGGACTATGGAATGACGGGAGATATATTCATGACAGAGTATCATGGCAGGCCTTATTATTCACTGGATACGTACCTGAGAGAAATTTACGGTGAGAAAGTATACAAGCTTTCGCTGGATGGCGGGATGACCTGCCCAAACAGGGACGGAACCTGTGGGGAGAAGGGGTGTATTTTCTGCAGTGCGGGAGGTTCGGGCGATTTTGCTGCTGACCGCGCCCTTTCCATCCCGGATCAGATTGCAGCCCAGAAGCAGCTGCTGACCCAAAAGCGACCGGTAAGAAAGTTTATTGCGTATTTTCAGGCGTATACCAATACCTATGCGCCTGTTTCCTATCTGGAAAGGATCTTTCTGGAGGCGATGGAGGATCCGGAGGTGGTGATTCTCTCCATAGCGACAAGACCGGATTGTCTGGGGAGTGAGGTTCTGAAACTTTTGGAACGGCTGAACCGGATCAAACCGGTATGGGTGGAGCTCGGACTGCAGACAATTCATGAGCAGACTGCCCGCTATATCCGGAGAGGATATGAACTGTCCTGCTTTGACGCTGCAGTTCGGGAGCTTTCAGCACGAAATCTCTCCGTGATCGTTCACACGATTCTCGGACTTCCGGGAGAAACTGACCGGGAAGTGCTTCAGACAATGGATTACCTGAATCGGCAGCCAATCAGCGGAATCAAGCTGCAGCTTCTTCATGTCCTTCGCGGAACGGATCTGGCAGCTGATTACAGTGTGGGAAAATTTGAGGTGCTTACCAGAGAGCACTATCTGCAGCTTGTCATTGAATGTCTGACGCATCTGAGGCCGGATCTGGTGATTCACAGACTGACAGGAGACGGACCGGGAGAACTTTTGATTGCTCCGCTGTGGAGTCAGGCAAAGCGAACGGTGCTCAACGAACTGCACCATCAGATGAAACTGCAAAATGCCCGTCAGGGTCTGTATTATCACCCGTAACTGCCGATATTCCTGAAAGAAAGGGAGGAAATTTTCATGATTGAATCTTCATTTACGCTGTACAAGCTGATTGTTTTATATATGCTTCAGAATGTGGATTTTCCGTTAGCGAATACGCAGATTTCAGACTGTATTCTGGAAAAAGGCTACACGAATTACTTTCATCTTCAGGAAGTCTTAAGCGACCTGGTGGATACCCGCCTGGTTGAGGTGGAAAAGATACGAAATACAACCTATTATCACATGACGGAGGAGGGAAGGAAAACGCTGTCGTTCTTTGAGAATGAAATCTCTTCGGATATCCGCAGAGAGATTGACAGCTATCTCAAAGAGCATTCCTATGAACTGAGAAAAAAAACTTCCACGAATGCCGACTATTATAAATCGACGGGAGGCGATTACGAAGTCCGCTGTCAGGTGAAGGAAAAGAAAAGTACTATTTTTGAAATGATGTTTCAGGTACCGACAGAAGAGGCCGCTATGACCATATGCCGCAACTGGGAAGAAAAAAATCAGAAAGTATACGCATGGCTTATGAAAGAACTGATGAAGAATCATTAAAGAGCGAAAAAATGGGGAGACTTAACACAGCGATGCATAAAACTGCGGAAAATACAAATACTTGCAGAAAAACAATGCATTGAAAGGAGTTTCCATGGACCCATATCATGTCAAAGATGATGATCTGAAAATTACTTCTGCCACCGACTGTACCGGTCTGATCCCGGCGCTCCCGGAGGACGAAGAAGAAATTGAATTTTATGAAGAACTCTATCCTTATCTGCCTCGTCCGCAGGAGACGGAAGAAAAAAAAAACACTGAGTAATAACGAATACGAAGCCCAGCATCTGTTTGATGTTGGGCATTCCTGATTTCGGAACCAGGGACCGGTTGTAGTTGCCGTCTGAACAGTACTGCTTCTAAGATGTGATTTTCTGTTGCCGCCCTTGACACCCCCGCCGCCATATACTAAAATGTAACATGAGCTTTTTCCGGGCTCCAACCAAGATTTGACTATGCACATTAAAGGAGAAGAATAACCGTGCCTGATTATACAAAAGAAATTGAAAAACGCCGTACCTTTGCTATTATTTCCCACCCGGATGCCGGAAAAACGACGCTGACGGAGAAGTTCCTGCTTTACGGAGGAGCGATCAATCTCGCGGGTTCTGTCAAAGGAAAAGCGACTGCCCGCCATGCGGTTTCCGACTGGATGGAGATCGAAAAAGAACGTGGTATTTCTGTTACCTCTTCCGTACTTCAGTTTAATTACGGCGGCTACTGTATCAATATTCTGGACACCCCGGGACACCAGGATTTCTCAGAGGACACCTACCGTACACTGATGGCAGCCGATTCTGCTGTCATGGTGATTGATGCGTCCAAAGGTGTGGAGGCGCAGACGCGAAAACTGTTTAAGGTATGTGTCATGCGGCATATCCCGATCTTTACCTTTATCAATAAGATGGACCGTGATGCAAACGACACTTTTGAACTGCTGGATGACATTGAAAAAGAACTGGGAATCGCCACGTGTCCGATCAACTGGCCGATTGGTTCCGGAAAAAAATTCCGCGGAGTTTATGACCGGAATACCCAGAAAGTGCTGACCTTCTCAGATACGATGAAAGGTACCAAAGAAGGAATCGAGGAGGAAATCAGCGTTGAGGATCCGCATCTTTTGGATGTGGTGGATGAAGATCAGAAGGAGCAGCTGCTGGAGGAAATCGAGCTGCTGGATGGAGCCAGCGCCGGATTTGACCAGGAAATGGTAAGCAAAGGAGAGCTTTCCCCGGTGTTTTTTGGTTCTGCTCTTACCAATTTTGGTGTAGAGACCTTTCTGAAACATTTCCTTGCCATGACGATGCCGCCGCTTTCGAGAACGGCAGACTGCGGCACAGTGGATCCGATGAAGGAAGATTTTTCTGCTTTTGTCTTTAAGATTCAGGCGAACATGAATAAGGCTCATCGCGATCGCATTGCATTTATGAGAATCTGCTCCGGACGTTTTGATGCCGGTATGGAGGTTTATCATGTGCAGGGAGATCGAAAAATGAGGCTTTCCCAGCCCCAGCAGATGATGGCCAGTGACCGTCATGTGGTAGAGGAAGCGTTTGCGGGAGATATCATTGGAGTTTTTGATCCGGGTATTTTTTCTATTGGTGATACGATATGCGTTCCCGGGAAAAAATTTGCCTATGAGGGAATTCCGACGTTTGCGCCGGAGCATTTCGCCAGAGTCCGCCAGGTGGATACCATGAAGAGAAAACAGTTCGTAAAGGGAATTTCTCAGATCGCCCAGGAAGGGGCTATTCAGATTTTCCAGGAATACAAAGGCGGAATGGAAGAGATTATTGTTGGCGTGGTAGGAGTTCTGCAGTTTGATGTCCTGAAATACCGTCTGGAAAATGAATACAATGTAGATATCCGGCTGGAAAATCTGCCGTATGAGCATATCCGTTGGATTGCAAATAAAGAAGAAATCAATCTTGACCGGATCCAGGGAACTTCGGATATGAAGAAGGTAATGGATCTGAAAGGCAATCCGCTGCTTCTGTTTATTAATCCGTGGAGTGTCGGTATGGTGGAAGAGAGAAATCAGAATCTGGTACTGGAAGAATTCAGCCGTAACTGATCTATTGAACGCAGGAAGAAGGCGGAGGGATACCTATGAATTTGTTTGATATCTTGGGACCGGTGATGGTAGGACCGTCCAGTTCCCATACAGCCGGAGCTGTCCGGATCGGCTGGATGACAAGAAAACTGTTGGGTGAGAAGCCGGTAAAGGCTAAAATTCTGATGTATGGATCCTTTGCAGCCACAGGCCTTGGACACGGTACGGACCGGGCGCTGGTAGCCGGACTGCTTGGTATGTATCCGGATGATACCCGGATTCCGGACAGCTTTTCGGAGGCAAAGAAAGAGGGAATGTCTTTCGAATTCGGCACAGCGAATCTGGTGGGAGCACATCCGAACTCTGTAGTTCTTGAAGTGGAAGGAGAAAACGGGCGGGAACTGAATGTCCAGGCCTGTTCTCTTGGAGGCGGCCGTATCATGATTAACCGCCTGGATGGCCTGGATGTGAACTGTACCTGTGAGATGCCGACGCTGATTGTCCACAATCTGGATCAGCCCGGACATGTGGCAGAGGTGACATCCATGCTGGCCCATAAGTCAGTGAATATCGCGAATATGTCCCTGTATCGTGATAAACGGGGCGGTTCCGCTGTTATGGTAGTGGAAACAGATCAGGATATTCCGGCGGAATCGCTGAAATGGCTGGAACATCTGGAAGGTGTCGTGAAAGTAACGTACATTAATGTGACGGAAGGAGAGCGATAACGATGTCTTATATGTCCCTGAAAGAAATTGAAGCCGACTGTCTGGAAAAAAAGATTACTTTTGCGGAAGCTGTTCTTCTCGATGATGTCAACGAGCGCGGAGTGGACAAAGAGACTTCCTTAAAAATGATGGCTGTCATGTGGAATGCGATGAAAGAGGCGGACCAGAATTATGATGCTTCTCTGCGTTCCCACAGCCAGTTGGTGGGCGGTGCAGGTGCCGTCATGAAATCCTATGTGGAAGAGGGCAGAGCGATCTGCGGAAAATTCATGGGAAATATCATAGCCTCCGCTCTGGCGATGGGAGAATCCAATGCCTGTATGAAGCGAATCGTTGCGGCTCCCACAGCAGGAGCCTGCGGCGTTCTCCCTGCAGTACTGGTAAATTACCAGAAAGAGCATGGCTCATCGGATGAAGAAATTATCGAATCGCTCTATGTAGCGGCGGGCATCGGACAGGTGATTGCCGGCCGTGCCTGCATCGCAGGTGCTTCCGGCGGCTGTCAGGCAGAGATCGGTTCCGCCAGTGCCATGGCAGCAGGTGCATTGGTTTCTCTTGGAGGCGGCACTCCTTCTCAGATTACACATGCTGCCGCGATGGCTCTGAAAAACTTATTGGGTCTGGTCTGTGATCCGGTGGGAGGCCTGGTGGAAGTACCCTGTGTCAAGCGCAATGTGATCGGTGCGGTCAATGCAGTTTCTGCGGCAGATATGTCTCTTGCCGGAATTCAAAGCCGTATCAGTCCTGATCAGGTGATTGATGCCATGCGGGAAGTCGGCGATCAGATGCATCCCACACTGAAAGAAACGGGGCAGGGAGGTCTGGCCAATACACCGGATGCTCATGCGATGTTTGACCATCAGAATGGAGAGGCAGGTGCCTGAACAGTAACCTGTGCAGGAAAACGGATTTAGTTTTCCTGCAAAAATCCTTTTATTTTTATGAATTCTTTGGTATAATAAGAGAAAGTCAGCCAAGGAGGAGGTTCTTAAAATGGCAGAGGCGAAGAATCCAAAAAGAAATACTTATACAATATATGATGATGATGAAGGAATCGGCACAGTTCAGATTGCCGATGAAGTAGTAGCGATTATTGCCGGTCTTGCTGCGACAGAAGTGGAAGGTGTCGCCTCCATGGCAGGCAACATTACCAACGAACTGGTAGGGAAGCTTGGTATGAAGAACCTGTCCAGAGGAGTAAAGGTAGACGTTCTGGATGGTGTGGTGTGCGTGGATTTGGCTCTGAATATCAAGTACGGTTATGAAATTCCAAAGACAAGCCAGACTGTACAGGAAAAAGTAAAGTCAGCGATTGAGAATATGACCGGCCTGGAAGTTTCCGATGTAAATGTAGCCATTGCAGGCGTGGATATGGAACAGTCAAAGTAAGATCGAAAGACCGCGGGGGAATAAGGCAGGGCCCTTAACTCCGCGGTTTTATGTTATCATGTATCGATAAAGAAGGCAAAAAGGAGCCTTTAATCCTGTTGCAAACTCATAAAGAAGGGATAAGATAAACGATGAACAGAAGCAAGTTGCGTGAAAATATATTCAAGCTCCTCTATACCGCCGAATTTCAGAAAGAAGAGGAGATGCCGCAGCAGCTTTCCCTGTATTTCGAATTCACGGGGGATGAGGAGATACAACCGAAAGATCAGTTGTATATTGAAGAGAAATACCGTCATGTGACAGAGCATATCGAAGAAATCGATGAAATGCTCAATCAGGTTTCCGAGGGCTGGAAAACGAAACGAATGGGAAAAGTGGATCTTGCCATTTTACGGCTGGCCCTTTATGAGATGAAATATGATGACGATGTGCCGGTGGGAGTTGCCATCAACGAGGCAGTCGAACTGGCGAAGAGCTTTGGCAGAGAGGAATCCGCATCTTTTATCAACGGAATTCTCGGAAAACTGGCAAGAGAGAATGATGAGAAGTAGAAATCAGAGTGTGTACACGGTCAGTCAGGTGAATGCCTATGTGAGAAATATGTTCGATCAGGATTTTATGCTGAACCGTATTTATATCCGGGGAGAGGTCAGCAACTGCAAGTACCATCCGTCCGGCCACCTGTATTTTTCGCTGAAGGATGACACGGGAACGATTTCCTGTGTCATGTTTGCGAGTGCAAGGAGAGGCCTTGCATTTGCCATGAAGAACGGTGACAATGTGATTGTATGCGGCAGCGTCAGTGTCTATGAACGGGATGGACGCTATCAGGTTTACGCAAAGGAGATTACGCTGGAGGGCGCAGGTCTTCTCTACGAACGGTTTCTTGCTCTCAAACAGGAACTGGAAGAGATGGGCATGTTTGCACAGGAATATAAGCAGCCCATTCCTTCCTTTGTGCAGCGACTGGGTGTTGTAACTGCGCCCACCGGTGCTGCGATTCAGGATATCAGAAATATTTCCTATCGCAGAAATCCTTATATTCAGATTATTCTGTGTCCTGCGCTGGTTCAGGGAGAAGGAGCGGCAGAGAGTATTGTAAGAGGTATCCGCATGCTGGATCAGCTCCATCCCGATGTGATCATTGTGGGAAGGGGAGGAGGATCGATCGAGGATTTGTGGGCTTTTAATGAAGAAACAGTAGCCCGTGCAATATTTGAGTGCAGAACGCCGGTCATCTCGGCAGTAGGGCATGAGACGGATACCACGATTGCGGATTTTGTGGCAGATCTTCGTGCGCCGACACCATCTGCAGCAGCGGAGCTGGCCGTCGCGGATGTACGCGGAATTCTGGAACAGATCGGAGCATACAAAAAGCGTATGGACTATGCGATGCTGCATCAGCTGGGTGTATACAAAAACCGCCTGTCCGCCCTGGAAATGAGATGGAAATATGCAAGCCCTGAGTATAAAATACGAGAACAGCGACAGCGTCTTTTGGATCTGGAGCAGCATCTGCAGAATGCCATGGAAAGTTCGCTGCAGGATTCCCGCCATCGTCTGGAGTTGTATATCCAGAAAATGAAGGGTCTGTCTCCTCTGGAAAAGCTGAATCAGGGATTTTCTTATGTGGAGAAAGACGGACATGCCGTGCGTGGCATCGGGGATGTCCGGGAAGACGACGAGGTGCAGATCTGTGTCAGAGACGGAAGAATTTCAGCCAGAGTAACAGAGATGATACCTGTGATGCGAGAGTGAAAAAATATGCAAAAAGTGTCAACGGCAGAGAGTGAGGCAGAATGGATACGGAGAAAACTTTGGAAACGGCATTTGGAGAACTGGACCAGATGATTCAGCAATTAGAGAGCAGCGAGATTACCCTGGAAGAATCATTTCGGGTATATAAGGAGGGAATGGAGCTTCTCCGGTACTGTAATGGCAAGATTGATATGGTGGAGAAGAAGATGCTCCAGATAAATCAGGATGGAACACTTACAGAGTTTTAGGAAAATACTGGACGAAAAGACGAAAAAAGTACAGGCGATTGTGTATGATTATCTGCCAGGGGAAGCGGGATTTGCATCAGAGCTGGCGGAAGCGATTCGCTATAGTATGACGGCTGGCGGAAAACGGATTCGGCCGCTTCTTATGCAGGAAACGTATCAGATGTTTGGCGGAACCGGAACGGTTGTAAGGCCATTTATGGCGGCGATTGAGATGGTTCATACCCATTCGCTGATTCACGATGACCTTCCCGCGATTGATAATGATGAGTATCGAAGAGGAAGAAAGACGACACACGTGGTGTTCGGTGAGGCCATGGGTGTACTTGCAGGGGACGCTTTGCTGAATTATGCCTATGAGACCGCTCTTCTGGCATTTGAGGAATCAGAAAAGACGGAAGAGTGTATAGCAGCTCTGCGGATTCTGGCTCAAAAAACCGGTATCTGCGGTATGCTGGGAGGTCAGAGTGTTGATGTGACAAATGAAAAGCAGGGGCGGCTGACGGTAGATGAGGAAATGCTGAACTATATATATGAAAATAAAACCTCGGCATTGATGGAAGCGTCACTGATGATCGGAGCGGCTCTGGCCGGTGCATCCAAAGAGCAGATTCATCAGATGGAACAGATCGGTTCTGAGGTTGGCGTTGCTTTTCAGATCGAGGATGATATTCTGGATGTGACTTCGACCATGGAAGAGCTGGGAAAGCCGATATTCAGTGACGAGAAGAATCAAAAGACAACCTATATAACACTCTTTGGAGTGGAAGAGGCCGGGGTTAAGGCAGCAGAGCTGACACGTCAGGCGATTGCGCGATTGGACAGACTGTCTGTTCCCAATGACAAAGCTTTTCTTGCAGAGCTTCTGGAATATCTGGTAGTCAGAAGAAAGTAAGGAACGATCTATGTTAGAGAAGATACAGAAACCAAATGATGTAAAAAAAATACCGGCGGAGGATCTGCCTGCACTGGCAGAGGAAATCCGCAGCTTTATCATCGAATCTCTTGGCAAAACAGGAGGACATCTGGCGTCGAATCTGGGCGTTGTAGAGCTGACGATTGCCCTTCACCGGGTTTTTCATCTGCCAGAAGATAAACTGATCTGGGATGTGGGTCATCAGTCTTATACTCATAAGATCCTTACCGGCCGTCGGGAGGGGTTTGATACACTGCGGAAAGAAGGCGGTCTCAGCGGTTTCCCAAAACGGTCGGAGAGTGACTGTGATGTATTTGATACGGGGCACAGCTCGACCTCTATATCTGCCGGTGTGGGATATGTCAAAGCGAGAGATCTGAAAAAAGAAAACTATTCGGTTGTTTCCATTATCGGAGATGGTGCTCTTACCGGCGGTATGGCATACGAGGCCATGAACAATGCTGCCGGACTGAAATCAAATTTTATTATTGTTTTGAATGACAATGAAATGTCCATCACAGAAAATGTAGGAGGAATTTCAACGTATCTTTCCGGTCTGCGTACGGCATCTGCGTACACGGATCTGAAAATGGATGTTACCCGGGCATTGAATAAAATACCGGGGATTGGTCCGGGGATGGTGGATGCTATGCGAAAAACCAAAAGCAGTATCAAACAGATTATTATTCCCGGAATGTTTTTTGAAGACATGGGCATCACGTATCTTGGCCCTGTAGATGGGCATAGTATCCCGCAGCTGATCAAAATACTGCAGGAGGCGAAGCGCTATGAGGGGCCGATCCTGGTTCATGTTCTGACACAGAAGGGAAGAGGTTATGAACCAGCAGTGCGGCATCCGGCCAGGTTTCACGGAGCAGGTCCTTATGATGTAAAAACAGGACTGCCGCTGTCCAAATCCAATCCCAGTTATACCGATATCTTTTCTACTGTGATGCGCAAAATGGGAGACAGAGATAAGAATGTGGTGGCGGTCACAGCGGCAATGCTGACCGGTGTGGGTCTGAAACGTTTTTCGAATATGTTTCCGGAGCGCTGCTTTGATGTGGGGATTGCAGAAGAACATGCGGTGACCTTTGCAGCAGCAATGGCGCTTGGAGGAATGAAACCGGTTGTGGCGATTTACTCTTCGTTTCTTCAGAGAGCCTATGATCAGATGATGCATGATGTGTGTATGCAGAATCTTCATGTGGTTTTTGCAATTGACCGTGCAGGACTCGTGGGAGCGGATGGGGAAACTCATCATGGTATCTTTGATCTGTCTTATCTTGGGACGATGCCCAATATGACTGTTATGGCACCGAAAAATCTCTGGGAACTTTCGGATATGATAAAATTTGCTGTGAATTATGACGGACCGATTGCGATCCGATATCCAAGGGGCGAAGCTTATACTGGCATGGAAGAGTTTCGTGCACCTATCGAAAAAGGAAAATCTGAGCTGATTTTTCAGGGTAATCAGATTGCGCTTCTGGCAGTGGGAAATATGGTGAAAACTGCGGAAAATGTGAGGGAATTGCTGAAAGCTCATTTAAATATTGATGCGACACTGATCAATGCAAGATTTGTAAAACCGTTTGACCTGGAACAGATCAATGCTCTGCCAAGGGATCATGTACTCCTTGTTACTCTTGAGGAGAATGTGAAAACCGGAGGATTTGGTGAACAGGTATTATCCTATGTGGCAGGGGAAAACCTTCCGCTGCAGGTAGAAATAGCAGCGCTTCCGGATGAATTTATTCCCCATGGCAGTGTCACGTATCAGCTAAAGCTGTCGGGAATGGACGCAGAAAGCATTGCACTGCGGGTAGAGGAACATTACAGAAGATTGGAGCAGAATGGGGAATGAAGGAACGTTTGGATGTACTGATGGTAAAGAGAGGACTTGCTCCATCCAGAGAGCGCGCAAAAGCCATGATTATGGCAGGAGAGGTTCTGGTGGATCATGAGCGTGAGGATAAAGCCGGATCGATGTTTCAGGAGACGGTGGAGATCACATTGAAGGGGAAACCGCTTCCCTATGTCAGCCGTGGCGGACTGAAACTGGAAAAAGCGATGAAACACTTTAATCTGGATCTTACCGGAAAAGTCTGCATGGATGTCGGCGCTTCCACAGGCGGATTTACTGACTGTATGCTGCAAAATGGTGCTGTGAAGGTTTATTCTGTGGATGTGGGTCACGGACAGTTGGACTGGAAACTTCGAAATGATCCGCGAGTCGTATGTATGGAGCGGACGAACATTCGCTACGTACAGCCGGAGGATATCGGGGAACGTCCTTCTTTTGTATCCATTGATGTATCGTTTATTTCTCTTACCAAGGTCCTGCAGCCAGTGAGAAATCTGATGGCTGAGAATGGGGAAGTAACTGCTCTGATCAAGCCGCAGTTCGAGGCCGGTCGGGAAAAAGTAGGAAAAAAAGGTGTGGTCAGGGATCCGGATGTTCACCGGGAAGTCATCCAAATGGTGCTCTCCTATGCAAGAAGTATTTCTTTCGGAATCCTTCATCTGGAATTCTCGCCGATTAAGGGACCTGAAGGGAATATCGAATATCTTGCTCACCTTGTTCGTCTGCCGGAAGGAACCATATCGGAGGAGATGCCGGCAGATATCGATGCGGTGGTAAAAGAAGCACACGACACGCTGGATTAACCGGAGGGGATGGCACTATGGATCATTTTTATCTGATTACCAACCAGACAAAAGATCATGATTTTGTCGTGACAGGTCAGATTAAAGCATATCTGGAGGGACACGGGAAATCCTGTTCTGTCAGGGGAGAAGGGACACACAGCGCAAATTATCGCTTTACAAATCCGGACAAGATTCCGCCGGATACAGAATGTATCCTTGTTCTTGGCGGTGATGGAACGCTGCTGCAGGCAGCCCGTGATGTGGTGAATCTTCAGATCCCGCTTTTGGGAATTAATCTTGGAACATTGGGATATCTGGCAGAGATCGATATGAAGTCTCTGTATCTGGCACTTGACCACCTCATATCGGACGAATATGAGATTGAGAGAAGAATGATGCTTACCGGATGTGTATACCGGGATGGGGTCAGGATTGCCGGGGATATCGCACTGAACGATATTGTAATTACCCGGGAAGGGGGCCTTCGGGTGGTACGGTTTAATAATTTTGTCAATGGGGAATTCCTGAATTCCTACCATGCGGACGGAATTATCGTTTCCACACCGACAGGTTCCACCGGTTACAGTCTGTCGGCCGGCGGGCCGATCATATCACCATCAGCATCTCTTATGGTAATGACACCGCTGGCACCGCACACATTGAATACACGCAGTATTGTATTCCCATCGGAAGACGTGATTGAAGTTGAGGTGGGGATGGGAAGAGACGGAAACACGGAGCACGGGATGGCGTATTTTGACGGCGATACCAGTGTACCTATGGTCACCGGCGACCGCATTGTGATAAAGAAGGCCAAAAAGGACACACTGATTGTAAAGATCAGCAATATAAGCTTCCTGGAAACACTCAGAAAGAAAATGGCCAATATTTGAAAACGCATACAAAGGGTAAGGAGGCATCCGGGCATGAAAAT
>JALEOU010000011.1 GCA_022766945.1 Fusicatenibacter sp.
TCCTGACTGCTGAATGTAGAGCGGTTCAGACTGTCTTCCAATATAAATACATCCGACATTTACCTGAAAAAGATGGCTGATGCTTTCTGCAGCTATTTTCAAAACAGCTTCCATATCCGACGCATCAGACAACTTACTGGAAAGCATATATAAGATCTGGCTTTCTTTCCCTCTTCCTCCTGCAGTTTCTCAACCGCATACCGCAACCATTCATCTGGTGTGGGGATTTCTCCCTCGCAAGGTATCTTCCGCCACTGCGCCTGCTTCTCCGGGTTAGGATCATTCCACCCCTTTTCAATACGAGCAGAAATAATCGCTAACATTTCTTCTACTGTAATATTCCTCTCACGAGCCAGCCCGCTCAAATAAATCTTCAGCCATAATCACAAACTCCTGCTGAATAGCTTTCCGTCTGTCTACCATACTATGAGTGTGTATGTCCTTTTGGGGAAATATCGTATCTACCGATTGTGACTATTATACCACCGTTTTGGGAATTAGAATAGATACAGATGGACAGGTGATGATATGGATGCGCAGAAACGCATAAAGCAGTTGATGGAGGAGCGCGGCTGGACAGATTACCGTCTGGCAAAAGAAGCGAATCTCTCACACTCCACAGTTACAAATATGTTCAACCGAAACAATGCACCTACGCTGCCGACTTTAGAGGCAGTGTGCAGGGCGTTTGGTATAACACTGGCGCAGTTTTTCACTGAGGACGAAGAATCTCAGATGACCGAGAAACAGCGTATCCTGTTCTCCAGATGGAGTACCCTCACCGAAGAACAACAGAAAATCCTTCTTGACCTTATGAGAACAATGTAGATGCTTTTGCGGATTCCAATGTGAATCCGCTTTTTTCGTGAAAAGCCCCTGCGCCAATTGCAGGAGCGAAAAAAAACGAATTTACTATACAGATTTCAGATGCACCCAATCAAGCAATTTGGGTGCATTGTATCAATTTGTGGTACGCAAGCCAGTAAGAGGGTATGCCAATAACTATCTATACCTTCCTTGAAAATCAACTTCACACAAACGGTACCTCATATTGATATAAGATGCTGTTTCTCTTATCTTTTCAAATGTCAATTTTGTCAACTCAACATACCATTTATCCATCCTGTCTACACAACATACCCCATATCCAATCTGTCTACTCAACTCTCCGCCAATTTTTACAGTAGACCAGTTTCCATGGACTATTCAAGCGCAAAAAAACCGGGAGCCGGAACAGTTATCCAAACAGTCCCAACTACCGGAAATCCCTTGTTTTCTACACTTTTTCGCTTGCTTATTTCGTGACCCGTGACATCAATACCACGCACTCAACATGACACGTCATCGGAAACTGATCGACTCCCCTGACTCTCACCAGTTCATATCCTTTCCCGCAGAGTACCTTCAGGTCCCTCGCAAGTGTCGCAGAATCACAGGAGACATACACGATCCGCTCCGGCTGCATCTGTACCATGGTTTCGAGAAGCGATTCCTCACAGCCCTTTCTCGGCGGATCGACCACAATCACATCCGCATGGGCATTCTCGCCCGGGTGTTCTTTCGCATAATCTTCGTAATACTCCGGCAGAATTTCCTCTGCTTTTCCAACGAAGAACTCCGCGTTTTTGATACCGTTGAGTGCTGCATTTTGTTTCGCATCCCGGATGGCATCCGGTACAATCTCCACACCGTAGACTTTCTTTGCCTTTTTTGCCAGAAAAAGGGAGATCGTTCCGATTCCGCAGTACAGATCCCAAACAGTCTCTTCTCCGGTAAGACCTGCATACTCCAGTGCCAGCTCATACAGCTTTTTCGTCTGCCGGGGATTGACCTGATAAAACGACAGTGGGGAGATCTGATACTTCACTTCTCCGATGGAATCTGTGATGTAGCTCTGTCCCCAGAGCGTACGAACCGTGTTTCCCATAATCACATTCGTCTGTTCCTGATTGATGCTGATGGAAATGCTGGTCATTCCCGGCACAGTACACAGCTTTTCAATCAGCTTTTCTTTCTCCGGCACTTGTTTCCCGTTGACCACCAGACAGACCATGTATTCTCCGGAAGTAAAGCCATAGCGAATCAGCACATGGCGCACCAGCCCTTTTCCTGTCGTCTCATCATAGGCTGTCACACGACATTCTTCCATCCAAGAGAGAATCAGATTCAGAATCGTCTCATTTTCCTCGACCCCCAGAAAACAATTCCGGTTTTCCATGATCTGGTGGGTTCGTCCTGCATAAAATCCGGTGATCAGCCTGCCGTCTCTGTCCTTTCCCACCGGAAACTGTGCCTTGTTTCGATAACGGAAAGGATACTCCATTCCAGCAATCGGTTCCATAGGGATATTGGAAAATCCGCCGATTCTCTGCAAATTGTTTCTGATCTTATTTTCTTTGAACCGCAGCTGTTCCTGATAGTCCAGCATCTGCAGCTGACAGCCGCCGCAGGGACGTGCCACCGGACAAACCGGCTTCACCCTGTGAGGGGACGGCTTCACGATTCGTACAAGACGGGCATAGGCATATGTCTTTTTTGCCTTCATGATTTTGACCTCTGCCTCATCTCCGATGACAGTATCTTTGACAAACAGGGTATAGCCCTCGATTTTTCCTATACCCTCTCCGTCATGTCCCATATCTTCAATGGTTACCGTCAGAATATCATTTTTTTGATAACTCATCAGATCTCTCCTGTTCTCCGGATATTGGATTCAAAGAAACGGTTATAGCCCAGCCACTCCGCTCCCTGGGGCGCAGACTCAAACAGCTCCGTCAGTGTTTCCATCTTTGCATCTGCATTGTCTGCCAGATTCAGCGCTACCGCTTCTGAGAGTGCCGGTTTTTTGGGAGAGCCGTATTCCAGTTCTCCATGATGCGCCAGGATGCAGTGTTTCAGTTCATTTTCCAGCTTCACCGGGAAATTCGGAATTTTTGCCGCCGCATCGTGCACCATCTCCGCCCCGATCATAATATGTCCAAGCAGCTGGCCGTCATCCGTATAATCATTCTGCGGAAAAGCCGAGAGTTCTTTCGTTTTTCCGATATCGTGCAGCATCGCTGCACTCAGCAGCAGATCGCGGTTCAAAATAGCATAAGATTTCGCAAGATAATCGCAGAAACGGGTAACGCTAAGCGTATGCTCCAGCAAACCGCCCACAAAACCGTGATGCACATTTTTGGCAGCGGAACTGATCTTAAATTTCTTTACCGTTCCCTGGTCCTGAATAAAATAATACTGCAGCAAAGTCTTCAGATACGGGTTGGTCACAGTGCTGATCCAGGACAGCAGCTCCTGATACATCGTTTCGATATCATACCGGCTGGTCGGCAGATAATCTGCAGGATTATACTCTCCCTCTCCTGCTTTTCTGGCACGTTTGATGGAGACCTGAAGCGCTCCGTTGAAACTGTTCACATCTCCCACGATGTCCACATAATCCAGCGCGTCAAATTCAGCAATTCCCTGAGAATTCGGATCCCAGATTTTCGCATCAATCGTACCGGTGCGGTCCTGCAGAATCACGTTATCGTACGGCTTTCCGTTCTTCGTCACAGCTGACTGTCTTTGTTTGCACAGATAGATGCCTGACATCCGGTTGCCTTCGTGTAATTCGTTAATATACTTCATAACTTAACTTCCTCATTCTTTCTTCTATCAAATTCCCGGACAAATACTTTCCGCGCAAAATATCCGGATTCTGTGAATGTTCACCTGTGTATGGAGTGCTTCAGGGATCGCTGTGTTTGCTTTTCTCATCAAATCCACTGCTTTCCATACTCCAGAATGCATTCTACCAGATATCCGGATCTATTGCACGGTTTTTCTTAAATTTCTCCGATGGTCACTTCAAATTCCATCTCTGCGTAGCCCTCTGCACCTTTCCGCATCGCGGTCACTTTCACTACAGTGCCGGGACTGTATTTCACTAACTGATCATGATACTGTTTTAATGTCATGGTTTTTTCATCACCAACTTTTACAATGACATCGTACTCTTTGATTCCTGCCATCATAGCCGGGGAATCCTCTGCGATTTCACTGACCAGGACACCTTTGGGGATTCCTGTTTTATCTGATATCTCATCCGTCACGTTCTGCCCTTTGATTCCGATATAGGATCTTGAAACATTATTGGACAGTCCTTCAATCAACTGCTTAATCTGGGAAATGGCAAGTCCCGTCACTACATTTTTCCCTTTGGTGGAACCATAGCTCTGCGCTATAATTCCCACAATCTCACCATCCAGATTGACCAGAATACCGCTGCCGTCTGCGCTTCCAAGGATATCAGTTGTCAGCAGGTTATATTCCGTATCCAGCGTTGAAATTTTGTTTGTCACAGAGGTTACGATTCCGTAAGCCACCGAGTCACTGTACCCGATCGGGCTTCCAAGTGCCAGAATCGGGTCTCCCTGATCTACAGTGTAGGAATTTCCAAGCGGCGCTATCTCAAGTCCTTCCCGTGTTGACTCGCTCAGCTTTTCTTCTTCCACTTTCAGAATCGTCAGACCTGTGTTTGGATCGTGTTTCTGATAAATGGCATCCACCATAGTGGAATCCCAGAAAGTAACCTGAATCCGCTCAATATTTTCCACAATCCGGTATTCTGTAAGAATGAAGAGATCCTGCCCATTCTCTGCCACCACCAGACCGGAGATCTGCTGCTGATTTTCATAATTCTGATTAAAGTAGTCCATCTGGTTGGTGATACCGATTACCTTCACAAGGGCCCGCTTTGGCTTCTCCGCAACCTCCAGCATATCGTGATAAATATTTTCATAATCCTTCAGGCTGATTGTCATCTTCTGTTCCTGATCTGTCTGCTGCTCCTCACTACCAGGAACAGTTGTCGGATTTGGATTACTGCTCTCAGCCGAAGAAGCGGCAGAATCGGAATGTGTATTCTGCTGCATCTCTGACGAAGAAGTCATGCTGTCTGTACTGCCTGAATTTGGATCATTTGGATCCTCGTCTGCAGGGATGTCAACTTTGGGCGGCTTTTCCTCCACCGCCAGTGCAGACGAAGCCCACGGTTCCACCAGTGCAAACGTCACTGCTGCCACTGCTCCGAATATCACTGCAAAAAGCAGCAAAAGAGCAAAACGGATCAGCATCTTTTTGATATCCGGCGGCTCTTTTTTAATGATCTCTTTCATAAACTTGTAATTTTTCGGGTCATTTTCCATAGTGTACTCTCCACAACTTATTTCCTGTTGACACGAGCCTCATGATTTCCGGAGTATTATATCAAATATTTATGAACAAACTATGAAGAATGTTTCATTTTTATAATCCGCCTTTCTTTATACGAATATTTGCGTTATAATATGAGCCAGGGGACAAATGGAAAAAGAATACATGGACGTCAGATTCATTTGTCGAACAACTCATTAAGATCAGAAAAATTCCCACAGGGTACACAGTATCAGAGTTACCACTATAAAATCAGGATTGGTAGAAAACAGTATGAACAGCAAAGCATTAAAAACACTGGAATATGATAAAATTATTGAACAGCTGGTCACTTACGCCAGCTCTCCTATGGGAAAGAAAAAGTGCCTGGAGCTTACTCCCTCTTCCTCTCTTTCCGAAATTACCCGGATGCAGCATGAAACACACGACGCGCTGAACCGTCTGTTTAAAAAAGGCCGCACTTCTTTTGGTGATGTCAAAGACTTGCGCGGCGCTCTGAAGCGTCTGGAGATCGGCAGTACCATGAATATCGTAGAACTGCTTCAAACAGCTGCACTTCTTGAAAATACAGCCAGAGTCAAAGCTTACGGACGCCGTGAAAACGCAGATTTGACTCCGGATTGTCTGGAAGAACTGTTTGAGTCACTGGAACCTTTGACTTCCCTGTCCACCGACATTCGCCACTGCATTCTCTCGGAAGACGAAATCAGTGATGATGCCAGCCCGAGGCTGCGTCAGATCCGTCGTTCCATCAAATCCTGCGAGGAAAAGATCCACAGCCAGCTCATTTCTCTGGTGAATGGTTCCTACCGCACGTATCTGCAGGATGCTGTCATTACGATGAGAGACGGCCGTTACTGTATTCCCATAAAGTCCGAATACAAAGGACAGGTGCCGGGCATGATCCACGATCAGTCCTCCACCGGTTCTACCTTTTTCGTAGAACCTATGGCTGTCGTAAAGCTGAATAATGATATCCGTGAACTGGAGATTGAAGAAGCGAAAGAAATCGAAGTGATTCTTGCAACCTTGAGTGCCCAGGTGAATCTCCACCGCGATGAAATCCGTTATAATATCGAAAATATGGCGGAACTGGACTTTATCTTTGCCAGAGCAGCGCTGGCGATGGCGCAGAATGCCAACGAACCGATTTTTAATACGGAAGGAAAGATTCATCTGCGCAAGGCACGCCACCCGCTCATCGATCCGAAGAAAGTTGTTCCCATTGATCTCACGCTGGGCGAGGATTTTGATCTGCTGATCGTCACCGGACCCAATACCGGCGGTAAAACCGTCTCTCTGAAAACCGTAGGTCTGCTGACTCTGATGGGACAGTCCGGTCTTCACATACCGGCACTGGATCGCTCTTCCCTTGCCGTATTTGAGGAAGTATACGCAGACATCGGTGATGAACAGAGTATTGAGCAGTCACTCAGTACCTTTTCTTCTCATATGACCAATGTGGTTTCTTTCCTCTCCCGCGCTGACGCCAATTCTCTGGTGCTTTTCGATGAGCTGGGAGCCGGAACGGATCCGACAGAGGGGGCTGCACTTGCCATCGCCATTCTCTCCACTCTTCATGAGCAGGGAATCCGCACTAGGGCAACCACACATTACAGCGAGCTGAAAATCTACGCGCTTTCCACAAAAGGTGTGGAAAATGCCTGCTGCGAATTTAACGTAGATACCTTAAGTCCTACCTACCGTCTGCTGGTAGGTGTTCCGGGCAAAAGTAATGCATTTGCGATTTCCAGCAAACTTGGCCTGCCCGACGATATTATCCGAAGAGCAAAGGACCAGATCAGTGAGCAGGATGAATCCTTTGAGGATGTTCTCTCCACACTGGAGCAGAACCGCATCACCATGGAAAAAGAGCAGGCAGAGCTGGCACGCTATCGCCAGGAAGTGGAGACACTCAAAGCAAGCCTTTCCAAAGACCAGGAAAGACTGGATGCCCGTCGTGACAAACTGATTGCCGAGGCAAACGAGGAGGCACAGGCAATCCTCCGGGAGGCAAAAGAATATGCGGATCAGACGCTCCGGGATTTCCAGCGTTTTGGAAAAGAAAATGTCTCTGTCCGCGAGATGGAGCAGAAACGTACCGAACTCCGCGAAAAGATGAATAAGCTTGACCGGAAAAAAACAGCGGAGCAGCCCAAGCGAACCGGAAACCTCAAAGCTTCTGATCTTTCCATCGGCGATGCGGTAAAAGTCTTAAGTCTCAATGTCAAGGGAACAGTCAGTACCCGACCGGATTCCAAAGGCAATCTCTTTGTTCAGATGGGAATCATGCGGTCAAAGGTCAATATCTCAGACCTGGTACTGATTGATGAACCGGTGATCACCGGTCCTGCGCTGTCCAAAACGAGCAGCGGCAAGACCAAACTGAATAAGACTGCGACGATCTCCACCGAAATCAATCTTCTCGGCAAGACTGTGGACGAAGCCATCGCAGAGCTGGATAAGTACCTGGATGATGCCTGTCTCTCCCATCTGCCAAGCGTGCGAATCGTGCACGGTAAGGGAACCGGAGCGCTCCGAAAAGGGATTCACAATTATCTCCGGACACAGAAACACGTCCGCGATTTCCATCTTGCCGAATTTGGAGAAGGAGATGCCGGCGTGACCATCGTAGAGTTTAAATGAGTCGATTTTGAGAGCACAAACCACGGAAAAATCGACGTCAGGCTCACTGATTGAGCAACTCAGTTAAATTTTATGAAATAGGAGGCACCTGTATGGCTGCAAAACAGAAAATTCTCATCGTAGATGATGATAATAATATTGCAGAGTTGATTTCTCTTTACCTGACAAAAGAATGTTATGACACCAGAATCGTAAATGATGGTGAGGAGGCCCTGAAAGAGTTTCGCAGCTTTGCTCCCAACCTGATTCTTCTGGATCTGATGCTGCCCGGCATGGACGGTTATCAGGTCTGCAGGGAGATCCGGCACGATTCCAACGTTCCCATCATCATGCTCTCAGCCAAAGGGGAAGTATTCGACAAAGTGCTTGGACTGGAACTGGGAGCCGATGATTATATTATCAAACCCTTTGATTCCAAAGAGCTGGTGGCAAGAGTCAAGGCTGTCCTTCGCCGCTTCCAGCCTGCAAAAACACTCCCCATCTCACAGACCAACGGAAAATGTGTGGAATACCCGGACCTGATCATCAATCAGACCAACTATTCTGTTATTTATCAGGGAGAAACCATTGATATGCCGCCCAAGGAACTGGAGCTGCTGTATTTTCTCGCAGCTTCTCCCAACCAGGTATTTACCAGAGAGCAGCTTCTGGACCATATCTGGGGTTATGAGTATATTGGCGACACCCGTACCGTTGATGTTCACATCAAGCGTCTGCGTGAGAAGATCAAAGATCACGCCTCCTGGGCAATCAGTACCGTCTGGGGAATCGGTTATAAATTTGAGGTTAAAACGCCATGAAGCACACCCTATATCACAAGCTGGTTCTCATCTACGTTCTGTTCGGCATCACAGGCTTTGTGCTGATCTCCACCCTGGGTTCCCGCCTGGTGGAGGAGAATCTGATCACTGCTGCGAGCACCAGTCTGTACAATGAAGCTTCCAAGATTGCTTCGCGTCAGGCCAGTCTGTACTATAGCGAGACACGTACCTACTCTGATCTGCATGACAATCTGAGTTCCCTGGCATCCTACCAGGATTCTCAGATCTGGCTGATCAGTCCGGACGGAGAGATTCTCCTGAACACTGCGCAGTCTCCCACTTCCCGGGAAACGACTCTGCTGGAGAATTTTGACCCGGTGGCACTTGGAAGCCAGTATTACAGTACCGGCACCTTTTTTGATTATTTTGACACCCGAATGCTCAGTGTGATGGTTCCTGTTACCTCCAATCTCCGGATCAAAGGTTACATAGCCATCCATATTTCCCTTCAGGACATCTATGACCAGAGGGAAGAACTGATCGTGCTGATTGATCTGCTGTTTGTCCTGATTTATGCACTCTCTCTTGGAATTCTGCTGTTCTTTTCGCTTGGAGTTTACCACCCTCTTGAGAAAATTATCAGCGGTGTAAAGGAGTATGCTGCCGGAAATCTCACATACAATATACCGGTCAAAACCAACGATGAACTTGGCTACCTTTCATCTACGCTGAACTATATGTCCGATGAGCTGAACAAGACCGGAGAATACCAGAAAAAATTTGTGGCAAATGTCTCTCATGATTTCCGATCTCCTCTGACTTCCATCAAAGGATATGTGGAGGCTATTCTCGATGGCACGATACCGCCGGAACTTCAGGAAAAATATCTGAACATCGTCCTGTTTGAGACAGAGCGCCTGAATAAACTGACCCAGAGTCTGCTGACCTTAAACGATATCGATCAAAAGGGGCACATGCTTGATATTACCGTTTTTGATATCAACGCTGTGATCAAGGATACAGCTGCTACTTTTGAAGGCATTTGTACCTCCAAGAGAATCTCCTTTTCTCTTGTGTTTTTTGCACGTTCTCTTTACGTTTCCGCTGACATGGGAAAAATTCAGCAGGTTTTGTATAACCTGATCGACAATGCCATCAAATTCAGCGACAACGATTCCACGATCACCGTGGAAACCACAGAGAAACACGGAAAGGTGCTTGTCTCAGTCAAAGATACCGGCTGTGGGATCCCAAAAGAGAGCATCTCAAAGATCTGGGATCGCTTCTACAAACTGGATGCTTCCAGAGGCAAAGACCGCAAAGGAACCGGGCTTGGCCTGTCGATCGTAAAAGAGATTATCAATGCACATAATCAGAACATCAATGTCATCAGTACGCCGGGTGTAGGCACTGAATTCATTTTTACCCTTGATCGGGCATCAGAACCACCCAAAACTTCCGGCAATGATGGATCGTCAAAAAAAGGGGGGAAAGTCTGAACATCATCAGATTTTCCCCCTTTTCAAGTGCTTTTTGTTTTAGGAAGCAAATCATTTCCACTCATACTTCCGCAATCTGCCTGCCGTCTGCATCTGTCCGAAATGATTCTGCCTGAGTGCCTCATAGAGGATAATCGCTACCGAATTTGACAGATTCAGAGAACGGATATCCTCGATCATCGGAATCCGGACTGCAGTCTCCTGATTCGCATACAGAATATCCTCCGGAATCCCCGCACTCTCCTTGCCAAACATAAGATAACAGTCTTCCTCATACTGCACATCTACATAGGTCTGCGGACCTTTTGTTGTGGCATAATAGATTTTCGCTCCCGGATTCTTCGCCAGAAAATCTTCATAATCTTCATACACCGTGACATCCAGATCTTTCCAGTAATCCAATCCTGCTCTTTTTAGTGCTTTTTCTGAAAGAGAAAAGCCAAGCGGTTTGATCAGATGAAGCCTGGTTCCCGTGGCTACGCAGGTTCTCCCGATATTTCCTGTATTGGCTGGAATTTCCGGTTCATGGAGTACAATGTTTAAATGTGCCATATGCATTACCTTTCCTTTTTCGATGATCTTCCAGGATCGCATCCTATTCTTTTCTATCTTTTTCCACGGACTCAAAAAAACGATACAGTTCGTCTGTCTGAGGTTTGTCAAGATAGCGGATTTCTTCCCCGTTTCTCAAAATACGTTCTTTTTTGTCCGTCACTTTTCCAATCACAGCCGCTTCGATCCCCTGTTCTGACAGCTGACGCACCAGCTCTACCCCGTCATTGATTCCGATCAGCAGTGATCCTGTAGACAAAATCTGATAGGGATTCAGTCCAAAATACTCGCAGATCTCTATGGTTTCCTGGCGAACGGGAATCCGCCGCAGGGAAACATCCAGTCCCTTTCCCGCTCCCTCAGCCATCTCCCAGAGTGCACCAAAAATACCACCCTCCGAGACGTCCTGCATCGCTTGGGCACCGCACCCGATTGCAAGCTGTGCCGTCTCCGCTACCGAATATCTCCGGTCAAACTTTGCCGCACTGCGGATAAAATCCGGTGAAAACTGCGAAAGCAGTTCCTCCTTTTGCGTTTTTGCCAGATAGGCAGCCGCACCGAGACCGATCCCGCCTGCTACGACCAGATCCTGATCAGCCTGCAGCATATGAGGGCCATGGAGAACCACATCGGCCGTCTTTCCAACTCCTGTCACGCAAAGAATCGGAAACGAAACTGCATCCGTCACTTCCGTGTGTCCTCCCAGAAGTTCCGTCCCACACCTTCCGGCGGTCTCGTCCATCGCCTGCAGCAAAAGCTTCAGATCTGTCTCTTCCATGGACGTCGGAAGCATCAGGCTGATCATGGCACCTATGGGAACCGCGCCTGCGGCCGCTATGCTGTTCCAGGTGCGGTGCAGAGCCAAAACCGCCGTCTCTGTGTCACGCACAACGACCGGTGCCCCCGCAAGTACCGTCGTGCCTTCCTGCGAAAGCAATGCACTGTATCCTCTTCCAAGCGCCGGGCCCTGTGCCACATCTTCTCTGCGGTGTGTAATCTGGCGAAGCACCGATCGCACCAGCGCAGCCTGTGATAATTTACCTATTCTCATACCATTGCCTTTCTGAACCTGTCAAAGGCGCCCCCTGGTTATTCCTCATTGTCAGAGGAGTTTTCCTCTACACTACCCTCTTCCCCACTGCTTTGGGGTGCAGCACTCTGTGACTTTCCACCCGGATATTTCGCTGCCGCTTCCTCTACTTTTCCCAGATCATTCGCGGCAATCGCAGCCTGCATGGCAGCCTTTGCATCCGGATCGTCAGTCTTTGTACCCACAGTGTATTTATTCGGCGTCATATTATAAGTGCTGGAATTCACCTGTTCCCGGGTCTCGTTTCCATTGATTTCAATCACTTTCCAGAGCTCCGCAGTATAGCCCACATGACCGCTGCTCACTCTTGTAACGCTCCCATAGGCCGCAGAGGAATCTGCCGACAGGCTTGTTGTGCACTCGGTTGTCGTCAGCGTTTTGCTCTCATAGGAAATACTGCGGTTCGGATCCCGCGTCTCATGCCCATAGATCACAAAGCCGACATCGCTTCCATCTGCATACCCCAGAATATAAATCGGTGCATCCGTATTATTGACAAAGCAAAAATCTTTCACTCCTTCTGCAATTGCCGCATCCATGGACGGCTTTACATAATTGACGATCATGGAATGATTGTAGCGCTGCGTCACCTCCAGCTCTGCGCGCAGCACGGCCAGATAAAGGGTTGTGGAAACCTGACAGATTCCGCCTCCATAGCTTTCCACGACGCTTCCCATCTCATAAGAGGCTGCAGGTGCATAACCATTTTCCTCATCAAACGGCGTCACTGCATCCGTCACAGAAAAAGATTCCCCCGGATAGAGCACCGTCCCATTAATTCTGGAAGTACCCGTCGACACATTCTGCTTCCGGTTCCGATTGCTTCCGGAATAATCCGTACTGCTCTGTCCAAGCACATCCTGTACAAGGGAAAGCTGTGAGGGATCTCCTCCGGCCGGCGAGATCTCGGTCTCCATGGTAACGGATCCAAGACCGCCTCTCCAGGTATTTGTCATATAATTGATTACTTTCTCTACGGAGGCATCCACATTTACCGTATAACCATCCTGCCCTTCATAGACCACAAAAGTCCCGTTTTCCCTGGAAAGACTTGCATCCACGGCATCCCGGTTCAACGGTACGGCATAAGTTTCAACAGCCTGACGAACCGCATCCGGATCTACCGAAAAAGTGAGCGATAATGTAATCGGTTCTCCCTGTTCCAGGCGCTTATTAACCTTAAAGCGCTCCAGTACGTTTCCTTTCTGCCCCACGGACAGCGCCTGCTGTATCAGATCCTGATTGACCCAGGAAAGTCCCAGTTCCTCTGCGCTTACCTGAGCGGCCTCCTCTCCTACGCCAAGGTGAATCGCGGAGGTTTTCAATATCTCCATTTTGCCGTCCACCGCCTGATGGATTTCTGCTTCTGTCATACCGCCTACACTGATATCTTCAATATAAATCCCCTCAAGCGCTGTAATCTCCTTCGTCTCTGCTCTGACAGTTACCGCCCCGGCAATCACAAAAGCTGCCATCAGACCCGCCATCAGCAGAAGCTCCCGAAGTTTTTTTTCATACGTTCTCTTCCATCTCACTCTATAAACACTCCCAATTTTTATGTCTCTGTTCTGTACGCTTTAGGTTTTCAAATCATCATTGACAGTACCAACGGTACCACCATTGCGATCACCAGGATCACCGCAATGACGGCAAAAATTCTCTGTTTTCTCGCAGCTGCATCTTGCTTCCTTGTTTTTTGTTTCTTATTTTCATTCCTTCTGATTGTATTGCTCATCCTGTTCATTTCCTCCTTTTTTCAATTCTTCCATAATTTAAGATAATCCCGTCTATCAGTCGGGATGCCTCATTTTTCGTAAGGTCTTCCATCGGAATACCGACTGTAATCTGATGGTATTTCATAAGATCTTCCAGATATCTGCACTGTGCAGCCGTTGCCGGACTCTCCCGCTTCATTTTACACACAAGCGGCGCAAACCGGAACCATTCCGGATGGCATGTGGCATACTCTGTTTCCAGACGCCGATACAATTCCAGCGTTTCCAGCACATCATCCATCGCCCGGTGAGCATTTTTTCTGAAAATTCCATAATAGCTGCATAAAGCTTCCAGGCTTCTGCTTTCCAGCCCCGGAAGAGCATACCTTGCAATCCGCAGCGTATCTAATGCTTCCTTCTCGAAAGATGCTCCCAGGTTCACTGCGCTGTGTTTCATAAAACGATAATCAAAAGAAATATTATGCCCAAGAAGCGGCAGATCCCCGCAAAAATCCAGAAAACCCATCACTGCCGTCTTATTGTCCGGGGCATCTGCTACCATTTCATCTGTAATACCGGTCAGTTTCGTGATTTCCATTGGAACTCTTATCATCGGATTGACAAAAGTCTCATATTTTTCTGTGATCCGGCCGTCCTGTACCCGGACTGCTCCAATCTCCAGAATCCGATCCTTCTTTGGAGTCAGACCGGTTGTCTCAAGATCCAGCACCACAAAATTCTGATTTTTCATCTGTTTATCCTCTCCGTTGCCTAAGGCTTTCGCCCTACTACAGTAACGCATCCGAGCCGTCATTGTCAAGACGGAGTATTGTCGCATTTTGCGTCAGCGGATCCCTCTTCCGATAGTCAAATAGAAGAATCTCTCTCCCGCATCTTCCATCCTCCGTAACGGCATAATCAAATATTTCCAGATGGGTCATCCTCATCAGCTGTTTCCAGTCATAACCCTCATATTCCGGCAGATATTTCTTTTGTTCTTCTTCCTTTTTATAAAACACTCTGGAATACTCTCTTGCCGGTCCCGGATCTTTGGCAAACGCAGGGCGTGTTTTCATATTTTCTCTCGCGTACAGATCCAGCACAGACAGCTGTCGGAACAGTTCCGGATCCTGCTTTTTTTCTTCGGTAAGGAATTCCAGCAGGATCTCATAACGGCGGATTCTGCTGTGCGCCAGATTGCTGTATCCTTTTCTGCGGTAAAAATCCCCCAGTTCCTGATAGAAATCAAACGGATTTTCATACAGCTTCTCCACGATTCGCAGAGTATAGACAAACTGACCGCTGTTATAGTATACCTCAACCATCTCCTCTACGTCTTTTAGTTTCAGCACATCCTCATAAGGCAGCCACCGGGTAGAGAGTACCTCATAAGGCTCTTTTCCCTGATAACAGCAATCGTACTCTTTCGTATGTTCATACAGATAGGACCCTTTGAGTACCTTGAGAAATCCAAGCTGCAGCTGCTGGGGTTTCAGCGCATAGACATCCGCAAAGGAACGTCGGAAACTCTGATAATCTTCCATGGGAAGTCCTGCAATCAGATCAAGATGCTGATGAATATTTCTTCCCTCCGAGATTTTCCGCACCACCGCAGACACCCGATTAAAATCCATATGGCGGTGTATCGCTTCGATCGTTTCTGGATTTGTAGACTGGACACCGATTTCCAGCTGAATCTGCCCCGGGCGAAAAGAAGAAAGAAGGGTTAATTCCTCCTCTGTCATCAGATCAGCCGCAATCTCAAAATGAAAATTTGTAACGCCATTGTCATGACTGGCCAGATAACTCCAGATGGCCATTGCGTGATCTTTCTTACAGTTAAATGTGCGATCCACAAATTTGACCTGAGGAACCTTGTGATCCAGAAAAAACTGCAGCTCTTTTCGCACCAGATCCAGATTCCGGAAGCGCAGCTTTTTATCAATCGAGGACAGACAGTAGCTGCAGGAAAACGGACAGCCTCTGCTGGACTCGTAATATAAAATCCGATTTTCAAATTGTTCCAGATTTTCATATGGAAATTCCACTGCGGAGAGGTCCATGACCGGGCGATAGGGATTCTCGTGGATCTCTCCCTTTTCATCCCTCCAGGTAATTCCATCCATCCCCGACAGTTCCTCCAAAGAGCCGCCTCTCACATAATATAGAGCCAGTTCCCGGAACGTTTCCTCCCCCTCCCCTTTCATAATACCGGTAAGACAGGGATACTCCCGCAGCATCTGTGCCGCATGGTAGGAAACCTCAGGTCCTCCAAGCCAGATCACTGTTGAAGGCAGTATTTTATGCAGTTCCGTGACCAGATCCTCCACAATCGAAATATTCCAGATATAGCAGGAAAAGCAAAGCATCTCCGGCTTTGCAACGTACAAATCCCTCAAAATCTGATCTTTCGTCTGATTAATGGTAAATTCGGCAATCTCCACCGGAATTCCCGCCTTTTTCGCACTGGAACAAAGCGTATAAACCGCCAGGTTCGAGTGAATGTATTTCGCATTGACTGCGACTAAAATAATCTTCATGTTTTCTCCCCAATAATTCTGATAAACGTCTCTGTTTCGTATGCGTTCTGAACAGCAGCATCGCTGCAGCTGCAGACTTAATTTATTTTAGCACACCTTGCAGCGAAAAAACAGACTTTCTGTTCTCATCCATCCCTTGACAAGCACTGACCCGTTATCTTATGATGAATTTGTTGCATCTGCTCACCGATGCGAAATCTGGCAAATGGAGTATTTCAGAATGAATTACAAAATCGTTGTCCTGGATCTGGACGGTACTTTGACGAACAATAAAAAAGAAATTACCCCTCACACCCGTGAGGTTCTGATGAACTTTCAGAAATCCGGCGGAATTGTGGTTCTCGCTTCCGGCCGTCCCACCTATGGCGTGGATCCTCTTGCAAAAGAGCTGGAACTCTCCCGCCATGGCGGATATCTTCTTTCCTTCAACGGAGCACTGATTACGGAGTGCACTACCGGAAATCTGATCTATGAACAATGGCTTCCAAAAGAGATCCCAGCCACTGCAGCCGCGCTGGCCCGAAAGTACCAGACCGCAATTCTCACCTATCGTGACAGCAATATTCTCACAGAGACGCCGGAAAATCAGTATGTACAGAAGGAATCCTACTGCACGAAAATGCATATTCAGAAAATTGACTGCTTCGAAAAAGAGATTACCTTCCCTGTAGTCAAATGCCTGATGCTGGAACGCGGTGTCTATCTGGCAGAGGTGGAAAAGAAGGTACAGGAATATTTTGGAGATTCCCTGAGCATTTTCCGATCCGAACCCTATTTCCTGGAGATCATGCCAAAGGGAATCGACAAGGCAAAATCTCTGGCCCGCCTGCTGGAGTATCTTCACATGACAAGAGAAGAGATGATTGCATTCGGCGATGGTTTTAACGACAAATCCATGCTGATGTTCGCAGGACTCGGTGTCGCCATGCAGAACGGACAGCCTGCTGTAAAGGCCGTAGCTGACCTGATTGCCCCCTCCAATGAAGATGACGGCGTTGCCTATGTGGTGGAAAGCCTGATGCTTGGCAAAACCCCGGCAGATATCGCAGGATATTTCTAGGGTCTTTCTAAATTTTTTTCAAAAAAATGGTTGCATTTTAGCAGTTTTTATGATATAGTAACAAAGGTTTCGACGAAACCGAATGCCCAGATAGCTCAGTTGGTAGAGCAGAGGACTGAAAATCCTCGTGTCGCTGGTTCGATTCCGGCTCTGGGCATTTTTTTCAACCCTAAAGTATACTTTCATTTAACTAACATCCCCGTGTCCGCAGGGTTCCTTGCGGGGCGGGGCTGTTTTATTTTTACCAAGGAGGTTCTCATTCATGACACCAGATCTTACCCTTTATTGTGTCACAGACAGCAGCTGTCACACAGAAGAATCTTTTCTCCGGACCGTCGAGGCCGCCTGCCGCGGAGGCATTACCCTTCTGCAGCTGCGCGAAAAAAACATTGGAGGCAGAGAATATCTGCGCAAAGCGCGCCTGGTCAAGGAAATTACCGACCGCTATCACATTCCGCTGATTATCGATGACCGTGTCGATGTAGCAATGGCCTGCGATGCCGCAGGTGTCCATGTTGGCGCAGAGGATCTTCCGGTCGCGGAGGCGAGACGCCTTCTCGGGCCGGATAAAATTGTCGGTGCCACTGCTAAAACTGTCGAAGCTGCGACAAAAGCCTGGGAAGACGGAGCAAGCTATCTCGGAGTCGGCGCCATCTACCCAACTACAACCAAAGTAAAGACCGTTCTCACGAAGGTATCTACTCTGGATGAGATCTGTCGCGCTGTTCCGATCCCGGCAGCTGCCATCGGGGGGCTGAATCAGACCAATCTGGATATCTTAAAGGGTGTTCCCATCGCCGGAATCGCCGTGGTATCTGCCATCATGAAAGCCGAGGATCCCCAAAAAGCTGCTGCTTCTCTCAAGGAAACTGTGCAAGATCTCATGGCAAAAGCGCGTCTGCGTTGAGATCTTTTTTCTGCACCAAGTTCGTTGTCGCCTGAACAGTAACGCTGTTTTCTTTCTCTTATGGAGTAAAAGAAAAGCGAAGAACCCTTCACAGTTCTTCGCTTTTCTTTTACTGATTCCGCAGTCTGGCTTCCTCTGCCAGATCTTCCGGAGATGTTTCATTGAATGCTTTCATCAGCTTTTTCGCTCTCAGGCGTTCCTTGGGCATACCTTCACATTCATCTGTAAACAGGAGTCCATTTTTGATTCGTTCTTTCATTGTCATACTTTTTACCCCGATGCTGTCTTCTTCTGCTTTTTTGTATCTTTACTCTTTTCCGTCAAAGCAATACGTACATACCTTACATTTCGGCAAGCCAATAGATTCCACCAGGTCATCGAGGCGATGATAGCGCAGACTGGTGAAGTTCTGTCTCCGGCAGATTTCCGAGCACATAGACTCATAACGCTCACTGGTAGGATCCGCATATTCTTCCAGCGTGTTCTCCGCATTTGCCCCTTCCTTTTCCAGAATCACCTGACGGGTGATCAGATCCAGTTCCGATTTCGAACGTGAGAAATTTAAAAATTTACAGCCATAGAGAAGCGGCGGGCAAGCCGGACGGACATGTACTTCCTTCGCACCGCTCTGATACAGGAATTCGGTTGTCTCACGAAGCTGTGTTCCACGTACGATGGAATCATCGATTAACAGCAGCTTTTTATCTTCAATCAATGCTTTAACCGGAATCAGTTTCATGCGGGCAATCAGATTTCGCTGAGCCTGATTCGTCGGCATAAAAGAACGTGGCCAGGTAGGTGTATACTTAATAAATGGTCTTGCAAAGGGAATCTTTGCCTCGTTGGCATATCCAATCGCATGTGCGATACCGGAATCCGGAACACCTGCCACCAGATCCGGATTGACAGTGCCCGCGTCCCGCTTCGCCAGCATAGCTCCGCAGTGGTAACGCATCTCCTCCACATTGATTCCCTCATAGGAAGCTGTGGGATATCCATAGTACACCCAGAGGAAGGAACAGATCTTCATCTCCTCCTTTGGTTCACTGACAATCTCCACAGAATCCGGTGTAATAAAGTCAATCTCTGCCGGACCTAATTCATGATAATCTGTGTATCCAAGATTCAGATATGAAAAATTCTCAAAGGAAACACAATAGGCATCCTCTTTTTTCCCCACTACCAGCGGTGTCCTTCCATACCGGTCCCTGGCTGCATAGATGCCGTCTTTTGTCAGAAGCAGCAGCGTCAGAGAGCCGTCCACGACCTCCTGAACATAGCGGATTCCCTCGATCAGACTTTCTTCCTTACAAATCAGAGATGCAACAAGTTCTGTTGCATTAATCTGCCCGGTACTCATTTCCTGAAAATGGGTATGACCGTTGGCATAAACTTCTTTGAGAAGCTGATCCATATTGTTGATCTTTCCAACGGTTGTGATTGCAAAGCTTCCCAGATGAGACTGAATCAGCAAAGGCTGCGGTTCAAAATCCGAGATACATCCGATCCCGAGATTTCCTTCCATCTCTTCCACATCCCGCTCAAATTTCGTCCGGAACGGGCTGTTCTCGATATTATGGATCGCCCGATTAAATCCATTCGGACCGTAAGTAGCCATACCTCCGCGACGTGTTCCCAGATGTGAATGATAATCAATGCCATAAAAAAGTTCCAGAGTACAGCTGGATTTCGATGCTACTCCGAAGATTCCTCCCATGTATTTCTCCTCTTTTCTATTTTTTCTCCCTGAAAATAAACGGTTTCATTTTCTGCAATGCAAAAGCATATCCGAAATCATTTTCGAATATACTCTTACACCTGCGTGAAAGAACTGTTACTATACGAAACACCGTTTTGAGTATAACATGAACCTTTGTGGAACGTAAAGGATAATTTTTACATTTACCATGAACGGCAGGATTGAGACTATCGTTTGCTTATGATTCCCTTCTATTCTGTCCAGGGCATCCGAACCTCTACAACGGCTCCGTAGTTCTCATCCATATTTGTGCAGACAATGCTTGCGCTTTTTCCATAGATCAGTTCCAGTCGACGACGGATATTGGACAGTCCCACATGTTTGCGCCCATTATAAATAATCGGTGTCTCCTTCTCGATCGCCTCCAGCGTCTCTTTGGAAAAACCATTGCCCGTATCGGAAATGCAGATATACAGATATTCCCCATCCTCATAACGTTCCTTTGTGATATAGAGTGAAATCTCAATGGCACGATCCAGCGTCACACCGTGTACCACTGCGTTTTCCACCAGGGTCTGAAGAAGAAGGGAGGGGATCTGTCCCATTCCCACATCCTCGTCCATAATGACTTCAAAAGAAAACGCATCTTCTCCATAACGCATTTTTTGAATCTTTATGTAAGAGTTGATATGCTCCAGTTCCTCATCCACCGTGCGCTGTTTTTTTGAATCCTGGAAGATATAACGCATATAGACTGAGAGCACTTCCGTTATCTCAATAATTTCCTTCTCCCCTTTCGTGTCTGCAATTCCGTGAATCAGACTCAGGCAGTTCAAAAAGAAATGCGGCTTAATCTGTTCCTGTGTATATTCCAGTTCTGCCTGCTGCTCATCCAGTTCTTTTTCGTAAATTGAGATTTTCAAAGCCTGGATTTTTCGCAGCAGCTCCCGGAATTTTCCGCTGGCAGATTCCAGTTCCAGCAGATTATTATCACCGTCCTCATTGAGCTTCTGTTCTACTTCCATTTCATTCAGCTCCTGCGCAAACTTTCGCATGGGTTCCATCACGCGCTGATAATAAGTCATCACTTCAAACAGGCAGACACACAGAAGAATCGCGATCAGTGTGATAAAGATAATCTGCATATTCAGAATACTCTCCAGGATTCCGCCGCCCGGTACGACATACAGATTCATCTTTCCCACACTGCCCAGCTGATAGGAATATACCGTTCCCTTTGAAAACGAAGATTTTGATTTCCAGGCGTTCGTTACAATTTCATCGCGGTACTTCTCCTCAACATTGGCCTGCATCATGATTCTTCCCCCGGGCTCATTCATGAACGGGATCACCTCATAATTATCCGTCATCTCCTTCATTCTTTTGAATATGGTGTCCAGTCCGATAATGCACCCCATCGCTTTTTTGTCCCTGGCATACCAGCCGACAATATAATCCTTCTCATCGGTATGCATCAGCAGCCAGCAGGTGCTCTGAGAATTCTGCGCCGCATTTTTGTGAAGATAATTCATGAGCAGTTCGTTCAGCTGAGACTTGGTGCTGTCCGTAAAGATAGTGCCCGAATCTGAGATCAGAATATCCGCTTCCTGCCCGTAGACAAAGAAATTCTGAACCTCCGAATAGCGGATCTTCAGCACTTTATTCCGGTCGATGATCTCTCTTTGCAGACTGTAATACTGCGTCTCTGTTGGGTCCATCTCCGGAGGAATCCTGCCTATCTTGGCATCGTCTTTCAAAAGATAAGCCAGCTCACTGTTGATCTGGGAAATATCACTGTTGATCTGATCCACATAAAGTCTTGCTGTGTCGGTGATATACTGATGCGCGAGCTTCCGGTTTTCCGCAAGACCCCAGACCAGACAGATCATGAGGCCGACAACCGCAAAGGAGAGCGGAATCAAAAGGCGCATTGTCACAGCCTTCAGACTTTTGGATTTGACTTTTCCCAGTATCCCATCTTTTCCTCTTCTCCACAGTTTCCCGAACCGTCCTTTATCCATCCTCTCTCACCTCGTCCTTTTCGAATGCACTTTTCTATATACGGCATACGCAGAAAAGACCGGGTGCTTATGCACAGTTCCTGTACATCGGCACCCGGCTTTGCTCAAGGCTATTATACTACTTCTGACTTACCGGTACAAGGCATGTTTTACCGGTTCTGTGATTAAGAAAAGCTCTGAATGACTTCTGCTCCCGCTCTGGCAAATACAGGGATCCGTTCCATGGGCGCATCGGTCACGAGGCATTGACCGCCCTCATAGGTTTTCCCGGTCCAGACATCCACCCAACTGGTTCCTTCCGGCAGATAGACACTGCGCTCCAGTGCATCTGCTTCCATCACAGGTGCCACATAAAGATCCGGTCCAAACAGATACGCATCCTCCACATCCCAGGCTTTTGGATCCTGCGGAAAATCATAAAAGGCAGGCCGCATAACAGGAGTTCCATCCTCATGTGCTTTTTTCATCTGTACGCGGATGTAGTCACGCAGTTTTTCCCGAAGGAAGATATACTTTCTTGCGATCTCATACACTTCCTCTCCGAAGCTCCAGATCTCATTGTCACTTCCGGATCCGATCGTGTCACCCCCAAATCCCACCTGAGGGTTCCGATTTCCGTGTAAGCGCATAACCGGGCAGAAACATCCGTACTCGAACCAGCGGATAAACAATTTGCGGAATTCCGGATCCGTTCCGGTAGCTCCATGGAAACCGCCGATATCTGTGGTCCACCACGGGATTCCCGCAATCGCCATGTTCAGCCCTGCTCTCACCTGTCGGTTAAAACATTCAAAGCTGCTGACAATATCACCGGACCATACCAGCGCACCGTATTTTGCACTTCCCGCCCAGGCGGAACGAATCAGGCTGATTGGCATCGTATCGCCCTCTGCAGTCATCCCGTCATAGAACGCTTTGAGATAGTATTTTGGATAACTGTTGCCGGTTTCCAGAACCGTACCGATCTGGTAGCGATAATTCTCAAATTCGTAAGTAGTATATTCCGGTTCTGCCACATCCAGCCAGAATAGCTTTGCACCCTGATCGTAATAATTCTTTTTGATTTTCTCCCAAACATAGGAGCGCGCTTCCGGATTCGTTGCGTCAAAGAAGACCTCGTTTCCGCCGCAGAGCATGGTCAGGCGGACGCCTTCCTCGCACCGTACCAGATACCCTTTTTCCTGCATTTCCGCATAATTTTCAGAATAAATATCGACCGTCGGCCATACCGAAACCATCAGGGTAATCCCCATCTCTTTCAGTTCACGGCACATCGCAGGGACATCCGGCCAGTATTTGGGGTCAAATTTAAACTCACCCTGACGGGTCCAGTGGAAGAAATCCACGACAATCACATCCAGCGGGATTCCCAGCTCTTTATACTTTCTTGCTACCGACAGAAGTTCCTCCTGAGTGCGGTACCGCAGCTTGCACTGCCAGAAGCCCATGCCATATTCCGGCATCATCGGCGGTTTTCCAGTAAGGGACATATACTCCTGTTCAATCTCTGCGGGAGAATCCCCGGCAATCACAAGATAATCCAGCTCTTTACAGGAATTTGCCACCCATTCCGTACCATTGTTGGCGAACATCACCTGACCAACCGCCGGATTATTCCACAGAAATCCATACCCGATGTTGGAGATATAGAAGGGAACACTGACCTGAGAATTTCTCTGCGCCAGCTCCAAAAGGCAGCCCTTCATATTCATTTCCTGCTGCTGATATTGACCCATACCAAAAATCTTCTCTGCTTTATTGGCGACAAATCTGACCGCAATCCGGTAATTATCACCATTTCCATATTTGTATTCCCGTCCAAGAATATTCAGCGGCATACTGGTTTCATCACGAAGTCTGCGAAAATGTTCTTTCAGCAGCTGTTTTCCCTCTGCATTATAGAAAGTAATGACACCGCCGGAATTGATCACCGCACGAAGTTTTCCATTTTCAATACTGCCATAGGAGCCGTCTGCCCCCGCATACATATTGGCATACCCGCCGCCATTGGCATTGGGGTCTCTGAAAATTTCTACTTTTCCGCAATGACCATCCTGTTCCTCCAGGGCCCAGTTTCTGCCAGTAAAGCTGTAGTTTTTTGTCCCGCGGACGCGAAGCGCATTATTTCCCCAGGCTTCTACACATACCGTCTCCCCATCAAAGCAGTAAAACAATTTACCGTTTTCTTCTTTAAACATACCTATCTTCTCCTGCAAGTTTTATTTAAGCTAAAAGGCAGGGGCCAACGGAATCACCCGTCAGTCCCTGCCCAAAGACTGTCTGTCAATATACCATTTACATCTTACGCATTATTCGCCCATATTCTCCAGGTAAATATTGTAAGCATTGGTGTGGATCTCAACCAGTTCCTCAAGTCCCATTGCGTTCAGCTGATCAATATAAGCATCCCACTCTTCCTCAATACCGCCGTCTACTACCCAGTGTGCATACTGTGCTTCCACATATTTGTAGATATCGGTTCCAAGTGCGGTGATTCTTGCAAGCTCTTCCTCGGTATACTGAATCATCGGGAGACCTACATTCTTGCCCTCGGTAATGTATTTTGCATTGATTTCATCCTGTGCCAGTTTCACGCCATCGCCCTGATCTTCCGGAAGAATTACGTTATCATAGAAATCAGGATTCATATACTTCGGACCAAAGTCACGGAAGGAGTGAGACCATGCGGATGTATCCAGAGAACTTCCGTCGCTCGGAACTTCCACTGTATAGGTGCCGTCACCGTTATCTGTGATTTCGCTTCCAACGCTTCCGTAGAAGGTCTGCATAGAAGCAAGATCTGTGTAGAAATCATCTGCCCACTGAAGAAGTTTATCCGGGTCAGAGCAGCTTGTAGTGATCATAAACTCTCTGTCGGAGATATCCAGATAATTGGATGCTTCCTCTACATAATGAGTTCCATCATAGCCTTCCACTGCTTCCAGGGTGATATACTGTCCTTCGTTGACACCTGCCTGAGCATCAGCAGTCCATCCGAAGAGCAGACCTACGCGGGAACCGCCCTCTGCCTGCTGTTTGGAGGTAACCATGGAGCTTTCCTGTGTGAAGTACTCAGGATCAACAGCACCCTGCTCCCACAGTCCGCGCATCCATTTTACAGCTTCTTTGTAGTTTTCCTGTACCGGAACAAATACCGGTGTTCCTTCGCTGTTCAGACCCATATAGTTGCCGGCACGGCTGGTCATGGTTCCAAACGGAGACAGGATATGGCGGGTATCGCCTGCCATCAGAGCAGAGTTTGCGGAATTGGTGATACCGATCTCGTTTGTGGGATCTCCGTCACCGTCTGCATCTTCTGTAGCGAATTTTACAAGTACTTCTTCCAGTTCTTTGTAAGTGGTCGGTACATCAAGTCCCAGGTTATCCAGCCACTCTTTGTTGATGAACATAACATCGCCGCATACTTCCGGACGAAGCGGAAGCTTCTTCGGAAGGCTGTAAATCTTTCCGTCACGGCTTGTACAGATTGCTTTCAGTTCCGGCGCTTCCTCAAAAGCAGCGGTCAGATTCGGCATGTTTGCTTCAATTTTATCAGTCAGATCGATAAAATAGGACTGATTCTGTGATACATCTGATGCATTCAGTGCCAGAGATCCAAAGAAAGCATCCGGAAGATCACCGGAAGCAAGCAGCAGGGATTTCTGCTCAGACCAGTCACCTGCATAATAGATCTGCCACTCGATGTTGATGTTGTGTTTGTCTTCCAGTTCCTTCATGAAGCCTTCCTTCAAAAAGTCTGTGGGCCATGCATCCGTCCAGCGCACTGTTGCAATCTTGAATGTCGGACGATCTCCTGTGTCAGCGGTTTCATTGCCGCTTCCGGATTCCTCAGATGCCGTAGATACAGATACTGTTGATGTGGTTTTGCTCGTATCCGCATCTGTGTTTCCGCTGCTCTGACTTCCCTGTCCAACGCATCCTGACAAAAGTCCCGCTGTCATTGCTGCTGTGAGCGCAAGGCTCAGGCCCATTTTTGTTTTCTTTCGCATAGTCATCTCTCCTTTATATTGAATTTTTTATGCTCCTTATTTTAAAACACCTTTCGTATCAACCCTTCAGAGATCCCAGCATAACGCCCTGGTTAAAATATTTCTGAACCAAAGGATACATACACATAATCGGCGCGGATGATACCACGATTACCGCATATTTGATCAGATCGGCCATCTGTTTTGCTTCCACAGCGGCTGCACCGGTTGTCATGGCACTGATCGTCTGGTTACCGATCAGAATCTGGCGAAGTACAATCTGCAGTGGCTGCAGTTCCGGGCTTCGCAAATAGATCAATGCATTGAAGTAGGAATTCCACTGTCCTACAGCTGCCCACAGAGCGATAACCGCAATGACGGCTTTCGACAGAGGAAGCACGATCTTGAAAAAGAATCCAAGATATCCGCATCCATCCAGCTGAGCTGCCTCCCACAGATCATCCGGGATACTGGTGTTGAAGAACGTCCGTCCCACAATGATATAGTAGGTAACAACAGAAAACGGAATTACCATAACAAAAAAGTTATCCAGCAGATTGAACTGTTTTACCGCCATATAGGTCGGAATCAAGCCGCCGGTGAAAAACATCGGAATCAGATAAAAGGCGGTAAAAAACTTTTTGCCGTAAAGGTTTTTTCTGGAAAGTGCATAGGAAACGGGTATGTTGACTACAAGGGTAACGATCACTCCTACAATTACATAAAAGATCGTGTTCCGGTAACCAACCCACAGTTTCGCATAGCTTGCCAGTTCTTTGTATGCCTTGAAATTAACGCCTCTCGGTATAAACATAATCTCGCCGTTTGATACCAGTGCCGGATCACTGAACGATGCGATCACAATAAAATACATCGGATACAATGCCACCAGCGCCAGAATCACAGCGATTGTATACAGGACAATATCAAAAACCCAGTCTTCTCTGGACTTTTTTACTTTTGTCCCTGTGCTTACTGCTTTTTTTCTGCTCATATTCAGTCCTCTCCCTTCACATATTTCTTATTAAATCAGTGAAGTATCACTCAGTTTTCTGGAGATCGCATTTACACTCAGTAACAGGATCAGATTGATCAGGTTATTAAACAGACCAATCGCGGAAGAAAGGCTGTACTGGTTGCTCACAAGACCTACCTTATATACGTAAGTGGAGATGATCTCACTGGTAGAACTGTTCAGTGTATTCTGCAGCAGATAAATCTTCTCAAAACCAACGCTCATAACACTTCCCATACGGAGGATAAACATAATAGTTGCCGTTGGAAGAAGTGCCGGTACATCAATATGAAGCATCTTATGCCATTTGCTCGCTCCATCCATAGTCGCCGCCTCGTACAGAGTCGGATCCACAGCGGAAAGAGTAGCGATATAAAGGATACTGTCCCAACCTACATGCTGCCAGGCTTCTGTCCACACATAAATATGCGGGAAAGCTGGTGCGCTTCCCATCAGGTTCGGAAGCTTAAATCCGAGAAGGCCAACCAGTTTTGCGATGATTCCACTGCTCGGAGACAGGAAAAGAATAATCATACCGCACATAACAACAGTCGAAATAAAGTGCGGCAAATAGGTAGAAACCTGGAAAAACTTCTTAAACTTCAACGCTTTCATCTGATTACACATCAGTGCCATAACAATCGGCAGCGGAAACGTCACCAGAATTGTGTAAAGACTGATTACCAGTGTGTTGCGGATCGTCAGCGTGAACTGATAAGAATTAAAAAACTGTTTAAAATACTTGAATCCTGCCCAGGGACTTCCCATAATACCCTGCGCCGGTGTAAAATCCTTGAACGCAATCAGGATTCCATACATCGGATAGTAGGTAAACAGAGCAAAAATGATGATCGAAGGAAGCATCAGCAGATACAGCGCTTTGCTTCTTCTCACCCCTTCGATGAATCCTACAGACCCTTTCTTCTTCGTTTTGCTATGATTGCCGCTCACATATCATCCCCTCTTTCCTTAAAATTTAAATTTCGTTCGGGCTGTTAAGCATATTATACAAACATCTGATTGTTATCTCTATCATTTTCCAGCATTCTGCATATAAAAAAAGAGACGTTTTTTTGACATCTCTTTTTTTGAAAATTCCTTATTTTTGTCATTGACAACAGAAATTTGTTAATATTCTGTGAATGATTCCGTCATTCTTTCGACACGTTTCATCCATATTTATCCGTGTCCCCGCATTTTGCTCCGGTACTCATTGGGCGTATACCCCACCATATCCCGGAAGGTCTTACTGAAATAAGAAAAATTGCTGTACCCTACTTCCATGGCAATCTTGCTGATCGGGAGACTGGAGCTTCTCAAGTATTCTTTGGCACGCTCCATCCGCCGTGCAGCAATATAGTTCGGAATGGACATTCCAACCATTTTCACAAAAAGCTTTGAAATATAATCCTCTGACAAATAAACTTTCTTCGCCAGTACGGTCCGGGACAAATCTTCTCCGAGATGCTGCTCAATATATGCTTTGAGCTGTTCAATGACATTTTCCTGATGACTGTCCGTGCTTTTATTTCCCTCCAGTTTTTCAAACAGATAACGGATAAACTCCTTGCTGCCCCGCACAGAAGTATGCGCATCTCTCTCATACAGTTCGAATTCACCGGCGTCAAAAAGCTGTCCGAAGCTCACGCCAAGATCATTGAGATACCGGTACATCATCTGTACCAGTTCATAGATAAAATGTCCAAGAAAATCTGTCCGCAGTCCGCCGTTTGCCTTACACTGATCCACGAATGCGAGAATGCTCTCTCTTGTAGGAATCACGCTCTCTGACTGTTCCATTTCACGGATCCATGCATCCCAGGGCGCTTTGCAGTAAGCTTGCTCCGTCAATGCCCAGTCCTTTGCCAGCAAAATCTCTTCTTCATCCGGAACTGCGTATTTTTCCATCGATGCCATCTGCTCCATACTTCCCTGGATCCTGGAAAACAGCTCTGTCTCTCCAACATAGATGCAGCACCGTCTCTTCAGAGCATCACACAGGCATTTCTTCAGCTGCATCGCCGACTGTACCGGAGTGCCGCCGTCTTTTTCATAGAGTACCAGCATCCATTCCAGGTCACTTTGATGCACAAGAGCCTCCAGATCTTCCGGGCGGTCAAGAAAGAACTCCGATGTAATATTGTTGATCACGAAATCATAAAGCGCAATCTCTTTCTTATATTGTTCCCGCGCCGGGATTTCCAGCATACGAATCATCACCAGACAAAACCGGTCATCTTCCCGATAGCTTCCCCTGGAAATCGCATGGGCAATCGTCCGCTCCATCCCCACATCCTGAAGCAGCAGATTCTCCCAGAATTTTTCATTTTTCCTTTTTTTCGATGTCTCCGGAATTCTCTTTTTTTCTTTAATATAAGTAACTATTTTTTCCAGGGCAAACTCCAGATCGCTATTCGAAATCGGTTTTAGCAGATACTCACGGGAGGACAGTTTCAGTGCTTTCTGCGCATATGCAAAATTCGCGTAGCTGCTCAGGAACGCACATTCCACATCCAGTTTCCGATATCGGATCCATTCCAGAAGCTCCAGTCCGTTTCCCTGCGGCATATCGATATCACAGAGCAGAATCTCCACCGGATACTCCTCCAGAATATTCTGCGCCTGCCGGATATTATACGCAGTGAATACCATCGTAATCCCAAGCCTCTCCCAGTTCACCGTCTCTTCCAGCTTCTTAACCAGCAGCTTATCATCATCCACAATCAAAATACGAATTCCCACAAAATCCCTCCTACTTCCTGCCTGATGTCCCCTGATACGTGAACAGCAACTTCATTATAACAAAATCTTTTTTTAACTACAATGTCCTGTTGCAACTGCCGACAAAATGTGATACGATCAGTTTAGCGCAAAACGTACGAAAAAATCAACTATTTTTCTGAAAAGGAGGATCTTTTTATGGTCTCATTACTGCTTCCGGTGATTTATCTGGCATTTATCAGCCTCGGCCTGCCGGATTCTCTGCTTGGTTCAGCCTGGCCCGTGATGTACAAAGATCTCGGTACCTCTGTATCCTGTGCTGGAATTCTTTCAATGATTATCGCCGCCGGAACTATTGTATCCAGCCTGTTAAGCGACCGTCTTAACACAAAATTCGGAACCGGAAAGGTGACTGCCTTCAGTGTCCTTGCCACCGCTGTGGCTTTGTTCGGATTTTCCATCAGTCACTCTTTTCCTGCCCTGTGCTTCTTTGGAATCCCCTACGGTCTGGGCGCCGGAAGTGTAGATGCTGCCCTGAATAATTATGTAGCACTTCATTACAAAGCCCGCCATATGAGCTGGCTTCACTGTATGTGGGGTGTGGGATGCAGTATCGGCCCCATTGTTATGAGCTACGCCATCACGCACAGCACATGGAACATGGGATATCAGGTCATCTCCGTTTTTCAGATTGTACTTACAGTTCTCCTGTTTCTCTCCCTTCCGTTCTGGAAAAGACCTTTGGACAATAGTGAAAACAAAGCCGAAGCAGTGCAAAACCGCGGGTTTTTCCAGCTGATCCGTGTTTCCGGAGTGCGGGAAGTTTTGACCTGTTTCTTTTGCTACTGTGCACTGGAATCCACCGCAGGCATGTGGGCCGCCAGTTACTGTACTCTGTTTCGCGGGATTGATGCACAGCGTGCGGCCAGTTGGGCGAGCCTTTTCTACATCGGCATCACAATCGGCCGTTTCTTCTGCGGCTTTATCACCATGAAGCTCAGCGACCAGAATATGATCCGGCTGGGGCAGGCCGTTATGGGAATCGGAATTCTCCTGATCCTGCTTCCTCTCCCGGACAGTCTCTTATTCCTCGGTCTCATTCTGGTTGGACTTGGCTGCGCTCCGATCTATCCTTCCATTATTCATGAAACCCCGGCAAATTTCGGAGCAGAATTAAGTCAGGGAATCATCGGAATGCAGATGGCCTTCGCCTATATGGGCAGCTGTCTTATGCCACCGCTGTTCGGTCTTCTCGGACAGTATCTTACTTTTGGGCTCTTTCCGGTTTTCATGGCAGCCATCCTTCTTCTGATGTTTCTCATGGCTGAACGCATGCATAAGGCAACCGCTGAACACCGGGCTGCTTATCACGCCGCTTTATGATAAGAAAAATGCTTTCCGTTCATCCAAAGATCCCGATGAGATCTCCGGATGTCGGAAAGCATTTTTCAGGTTTACATTTCAGGCAACAAAAAAAGCGCGAGACGGGATTCGAACCCGCGACCCCAACCTTGGCAAGGTTGTACTCCACCCCTGAGCCACTCGCGCATTTCATTTGTAAATCGCACTTGCAACTTACAAATGATACTATACACGATATGGTCCTGTTTGTCAACAAAAATTTTCAAATTTTTCCGAAAAATAGATAAAATTGTGTTACAGTTCAGCCAGGTAGCTGACGCTGCCATAAGTTTTTCTAAAAAACATGCTGAAATTTTCATTTGCCTTGTATAGGTCAAAAGTGGATATCTTCTTTGCCCAAACATGAGTTATGAGGTCTCTTTTGGTACAATG
>JALEOU010000013.1 GCA_022766945.1 Fusicatenibacter sp.
ACATCGACAGATTTGCCTTTCCGATTACATTGTTCAGATAATCTGTCTGCTTGCCGGTACGTCCGTCATTCCAGAGAATTGCCGGGCGAATGACCTGATCTTTGGCATCCAGCATAACCAGTCCATGCATCTGTCCGCCAAAGCTAATACCCGCAACCTGGGACCGATCCACATCCTTTACAAGCTCTTTGATTCCCTCTTTGCTCTCCTTCCACCAGTCCTCCGGCTTCTGCTCAGACCAGCCCGGATGCGGGAAATACAGCGGGTACTCTCGGGATACAATATTAACAATCTTACCGGTGCCGTCCATCAGCAAAAGTTTTACTGCGGAGGTACCAAGATCAACACCTATGTAATACATGACATTCTCCTTTTATTTGGTTGATGTCTGCAGCTGCAGATATGTTTGATTCCTTTGAAAAGGGCGGATAGACCGTCTGGCCTGTCGCAGAACCAGCGGTTACTCCGCCCTGTCATGTTCTAATGAGTTTCCCTTTCAAGCAAGCCTGACATCACTGATTCCGTGCCCGGCTCTTCCAAATGTTATGCCCAGGGATTTTCCGTCGGATAACGAACACCTTTCGGCTGATTGTATCCGATTTCACTTACTTCTACGCCAAGCATCTTAAATACTTCGAAAAGAGTTTTTCCGAAATGTCCGAATGCAACTGCTCCGTGATGCGGATAATTGCCTTCGATCAGTACGTGACGGTAGAATCTGCCCATTTCCGGAATTGCAAAGATACCGATTCCTCCGAAGGAACGTGTAGCAACCGGAAGTACTTCTCCCTCTGCAATGTATGCGCGGAGTTTTGCGTCAGCAGTGCTCTGCAGACGATAGAAGGTAATCTGTCCCGGAACGATATCTCCCTCAAGAGTACCCTGTGTAACTTCTTCCGGCAGAGTTCTTGCCATAATCATCTGGTATTTCATGGAGCAGAAGGACAGCTTGGTAGAAGCGGTATTTCCGCAGTGGAATCCCATGAAAGTATCTTTCAGAGTGTAATCATATTTTCCTTTGATTTCACTCTCATACATATCCTTCGGTACTGTATTGTTGATATCCAGCAGGGTAACTGTATCTTTGGATACAACCGTTCCGATAAACTCAGACAGGGTTCCGTAGATATCAACCTCACAGGATACCGGAATACCCATCTTGGTCAGACGGCTGTTTACGTAGCAGGGTACAAATCCAAACTGTGTCTGGAATGCCGGCCAGCATTTTCCGGTCAGGGTCACATACTTGCGTGAACCTCTGTGTGCCTCAATCCAGTCTAACAGAGTGATCTCATACTGAGCCAGTTTCGGAAGGATCTCCGGTTTCATGTTGCCCTTGCCAAGCTCTGCTTCCATATCTTTTACAACTTCAGGAATTCTCGCATCTCCTGCATGTTTGTTGAATGCTTCAAAAAGGTCAAGCTCTGAGTTCTCTTCAATCTCAACACCCAGATTATACAGCTGCTTGATCGGCGCATTACATGCCAGGAAGTTCATCGGGCGGGGACCAAAGCTGATGATCTTCAGATTGCGTACAGCAACAACTGCAGTTGCAATCGGAACAAACTCTTTGATCATCTCTGCCACATCCTGTGCATCGCCAACCGGATACTCCGGAATGTATGCTTTCAGATTGCGCAGTTTCAGGTTGTAGCTTGCATTTAGCATACCACAGTATGCATCGCCGCGTCCGCCGACCAGATCATCTCCGGTCTCCTCAGCAGCAGCCACCACCATGCACGGACCATCGAAATATTTCACAAGAAGTGTCTCTTCTGTCTCAGGACCAAAGTTTCCGAGATATACTACCAGGGCATCACACTCTGCCTCTTTGAGGTCCTTTAATGCATTCTGCATATCGATCTCGTTCTCCACGATAATCGGGCACTCATAGATGTCACCATCATATGCTTCTACAACTGCTTTTCTTCTGTTTTCAGAAAGGCTGTTGGGGAAGCAGTCACGGCTTACAGCAACGATACCTAATTTGATTTCCGGCGTATTGTTGATCATATGGATAAATCCTCCTTAATAATAATTTCTATCTGCTGACCGTAAGCGGCTTTGGTATTCTCTGCTTCCAAAAGCCGCACGATCTTGCATTACTTTGTTATGTAACCGGTTCTGAACCGCTCTTCTTATCTCACGGACAGGTTCTCCCCTTTGATGCCTGCCACGCTGCCTTCAATCTTTGCATCCGGATGGCTGAGAAGCCATTTATTTCTTGCAAAAAGCAGCTCATCTTCCGGTGTATGACATGCACCGCGTTCGATCTCTGTGTTAGTTCCCTTCGGCAGAACCACAACCGCCTTAAACCCGCTGGCAGCCACATTGCAGGGTGCATAATGCAGTGTGGTCGCATAAACTTCAATCATGGTTCCTGCCGGCACTAAAAATGCCTCCATTTTTGAAGAATCATAGGTGTGGTCACAGGTAATATCCTGCTCTTTGCCGAGAATCAGAATCATATCGGTAACTGCAATATTTACCTCACTGTCGCGGTGATACTCCACGGCATTCAGAAGGTAATTATTTCCATTGCAGTAGCCGATCTGAATAGGCATTCCGCCGTAGAGACTGTATGCGATCTCATCTGCGCTCTTACATGCTTCCAGAGACGAAATGGACGGTTCATAAACCACATTCTCCGGACAGGGCGTCTCTTCCATGGCAGTGATAATGTCGCTGACATCAATACCGGTAATCACCTTGCCGTACGGACGAAACGCTTCATCGGTCACTTTCAAAATCTGCATTGTTCTTTGCTCCTTTCTACTTAGTTTAATCATTGAACTAACTGTAGTGTACCATCTTTCCCACTGCTTGTCAACCTCTTTTTGAAACCTCCCCCAAAAAAGGGCTATCTTGACTTTTTCTTTTTTTGTGCCTATACTGGACAAAAATACATAACATACATAAAGGAGGATCCTATGAGCTATTTTGTTACTGCTGACGGCGGACTGACAACTGCCGGATATATTGGCTGTGTGGTTCTGATGCTCGCTTTTCTTGCCGCTGCTGCATTTCTTTCCGGACATCAGAAGAAGTCCGCACCTATGAGTGCCCGGAAACTGGCATTCTGCGCTATGGCAATGGCGCTGGCTTTTGTGACATCTTATATCAAATTTCTGAAACTTCCCTACGGAGGTTCCGTGACTTTATTTTCCATGCTGTTTATCGTACTGGTTGCTTACTGGTACGGACCAAAGACCGGCATTCTGGTAGGCTTTTCGTATGGACTTCTGCAGTTTATTCAGGAGCCTTACGTCCTGTCCCTGTTCCAGGTATGCTGTGATTACGTGCTTGCCTTTGCCGCACTTGGCATTGCCGGTTTTTTTGCGAAAAAGAAACACGGTCTGCTGATTGGATACGTTGTTGCTGTGCTTGCAAGAGGATTTTTCCATACGCTGGGCGGTTATCTCTACTGGATGGATTATATGCCGGAAAATTTCCCCCAAGCACTTAGCATGCTTTATCCCATCATCTATAATTACAGCTATCTTCTGGCCGAGGGTGTCCTCACAGTGATTCTGATCTCTCTTCCGCCTGTGGCGAAAGCACTCGATCAGGTCAAATCCATCACAGTCTCCTCGAAATAAGGCAATAAATAAAAAACTGACAGCTGCTCTTTCCTTTTTGTAAAAAAGCAGCTGTCGGTTTTTGTTTTATTCCTCACTGCCTGTATCCGCAGTGCTCATCGGAGTGATCACAATATTTTCCACGCCGATTCCCGTTTTTCTTGTCACAATATCTTCGATCTGTGCCCGCTGCTCATCGCTGATTTCCGTCTGGGCCACTACCACATCCGCCGTTTCCCCGGTCAGATTTACCACCACATCCGAAAATCCCTTAGCCTCCAGCAGAAGTTCTGCGGCGGACTCTTTTTCCACCAATTCGGTCATCTCCACCATGCTTTGCACTGCACTCTGACGTTCTTCTTCCGACAGATTCGTATTATTGATGATGGAATTCAAAGTTTCTTTATTCTGCGAACGCACCTGCTCTCTTTCAATCCGTGCCTCTGCCATGTATGTAGATGCTCCTGTCAGAACTGCTTCTCCGGGTGTCTCAGTCACTGTATCCGTATTGGAACTGTCATCTGCGGCATCCGCAGTAACCTCGTCCGTGATATCATAATCCAGGCTGGAAATATCCTGCAGAATCGTATCCGCATCCACAGCTGTTTTTCCATCCTCCGCGGCGCCTGTCGATACCTTCTCTTTTGACAAGGCACCATCTGCATAGTTGATGTATCCCGCCGCAGCAATCATGATGGCCAGTGCTGTGATGATTACCTGATTCTTTCTGAACAGCTTCTTTTTCCCGGCAGTTCCTTCCGATCCGGCTTTTTCCGCAAATTCCTCAGACGCATCCATTCCTTTTTCCAATTTTTCCACCACGAATTCTCCTTTACTTCATTTTCATCACCTTAATTTTATGGGCGTCCACCTGAAATAATGCCATGACTGCCTCCTGAATTTCCTCCACAATGACCGGATTGTCTCCACCCTCAGCAATCACCAGGACACCTCGCACCGCCGGGTACTCTTCTGATACGACATACGGAATCTCCGTCCCATCACCGTCCTTCTCATAAACCGTGGTTTCTTCCCGGGATTCCGAGCTGCCATATGTGGTATCCTCTCCGTTTGTGCTCTCCTGTGTACTTTTGCTGTCCGGGGTATCTTTTTCCACAATTTTTCGATTGGTAGACTCCAGAGTGATCACCACCTGAACCCTTCCCACGCCCTCTGCCTGCAGAAGTGCCTCTGTGAGCACCTTCTCCATCTGTGCGGTTTGTGTGATCGGCTCTGCCGTCCCGGTCCTTCCCGCATCATCCGTCTTTTCAGAGGAGCCCTCGTCGGTTTTTTTTTCTCCCACCGGCCAGACCAGCACAATGAGCAGCGCAGCCAGCAGAAGATACACCACAAGCTGTTCCTTCTTCTGATTTTTGAGGATTGCAGACAGTTTTTCTCTCATAGGCTATTCCCGGATCTCTACTATGATATGCTCCGGTTCCACCTGATAGACCTTGGACAGCTCTGCTTTTGCGCTCTCAATCATTCTTTCCCGCTTTTCCTCTTCCTGCGCTGATTCCTGCTGATAGATTGCGGATGATTCCCACTTCACACAAATGGAAATGCTTTCTACCGCCACGCCTTCCTGCTGATCAAGCTTTACGGTTACCTTTGCGCCTGAGATTCCAAGCTCTTCCAGATACATGCGAATCTGCATTTCTATCTCTTTTTGGTACGCATGATAAAGATAAGTTTCCTGATATCCTTCCATTGCCAGATACCCGTTTTCCATTGCTTTTACCTCCTCTTCCAATGTCAGTTGGTCCAGCGTTTTCTCAAAGCTTTCTTCCAGATGACTGATACGAAGCAGCGGTCGTCCAAGTACCAGAATCATAACGATGCCCAGGAAAAACTGCAGATATTTGCGGTACTGATTTTCCGGAAGTATCTGCAGTACCGCGGTCATAAATATCAGATACGCCGCTACCGTGCGAAGCCATTCCAGAATCGCCTCTGTCAATTTTCCGATTCCTCCCCTTATGAAAATGTTCCCGCCAGAATTGCGATGGTAAGCAAAAACAACACTTCCACAGTCAGAAGCAGTTTCAGCAGCAGACCATACCCTTTTCCGACGGTTGCCAGACATAGAGCAATCCGCCTGTCCGAGATCGGTTGAGAAATCGCCGCAAGAATCCGAAGGGACAGTCCGGCCACAAGAAAATGGAAGACCGGTGCAATTCCAGCCAGCAGCATGACAATCATTGCGGTGACTCCAAAACAATTCCGGATCAGCACTGCCGACGCGATCACCATCTCCGTCACAGCATTGATCGCACTGCCCACTCCTGGGATCGCACTTGCCGTTTTTCCGATCGTCGTTCTCCGCAGCTGATCAAGTACCGGCGCAATCAGACTTTTGATAATCTGCAGGCCCAGCAGCAGGCCCAGCGCTGATTTCATCGTCCATTCAATTCCACTTTCCAAAAGTTCCGTCATATGGGATAGAAATTCTTCTTTGGAAAGGTGATTGACCAGGGCCATCAGGATGTAAATCTGAATTGCAGGGAGAAGAACTGCCGTCAGAAGCTTTTCCACCGCCCAGATCACAAGCAGTGCCATCTGATAAAACATTGCAGCCGCAGATACTCCGCTGGATGTGGCAACTGCCAGATAATAGGAGGGCGTCAGCACCCTCATAAAACCGGTCAGCCCTTCCAGCGTTGTTCTCAGGTTGTCCCCGGAAGACTGAAAGTTCTTCAGCAGCAGCGCAAACAGCAGCAGATATACAATAAAGAAGCTGGTTTCCGAAAGCTGCTCCCCTGCAAATGCACCTGCAAAACTGTTCAGTATTCCTCCAAACAGAACAAGAACAAGCAGCTGTACCAACAGTTTTTTCTGTGCCAGAATACTGTTTTGAATCCATTTGACCGCCATCCCAAGAATCCCGGATACGGACAGAGCGTCCTCTCCTCCCATCAGAATCTCCAGGGTATCCCGAAAAGAGAATTCCTGCCCTTCCAGCAGCTGATTCACAGATTCCTCCAGCTGATCCAGATCCAGCCCTGAGAGCATGGACTCCTTAGAATCTTCGAAAACTTCCTGTTCCTCCTCATCCACGTTGACCGGAATCAGAGGATCATTCCCCGCCCAAATGATCTCTGCACCGCACCCAAACATCAGAAATACGATCACGATACAGAAAAGACTTCTCTTCCGTTTCATGAGAGGAACCCGTGAATCGTCTCCATCAGTGCCAGGAGAATCGGCATACTCACCGCGAGAATCGATAATTTGGAAAAAATCTCAATCTGTCCCGCGATCGACGAACATCCTGCATCCTTACAGATGGCGGATGAAAACTGACCCACATAAGTGATGCCAATCATCTTCAGGAGCGTATTCAGATACGTGGAATCCAGTGGAAGATATTCCCGTACCTTCCTAAGCATCCCGATCAGATAGTCCAGTTTTCCAACAGAGTATGTCAGAATAAAGATCCCGGTACCGAATGTCACATACAGTGCATATTCCGGTCTTGTCCCTTTCAACAGAATACAGAGCACTGTTCCTGCTGCTCCAAGCAGCGCAATTCGAATCACATCCATCTTTTTACTCCCTCCTGGACGGGGTAACCTACAGTACAAAAAGCTTCTTGATATCTTCAAACAGGTCATAGATATAGGGAAGAATCCAGAAAAGTACAATGATCAATCCTGCAAGGCTAGCCAGAAATGCCTGCTCTTCTCTCCCGCTGTGTTTCAGCACCTGACACAGCACGGACACCAGAATCCCCACCGCACCAATCTTAAATAAAATCCCTACATCCACAGGTTTTCCTCCCAACCGCAGCGAAAAAGGGGAATCAGCTTATTGCCGTTTTTCAAACAGTTACAGAAAAAGAATAATAAGAAAAAGACCACCCATAATGCCAAGGCTCCGACAGAGCTTTTTTCTTACAGGTAGTCCAAGATTCAGTTCTTCTATCTTTTGTTTCAGTTGTTCCTCGTATTGTTCCAGCCACGAAAGCTGCATGGTCCGATCCAGATAGCCAAGCCCCGCACCGAACGCTTTCAGCTCCTCCAGATCTTCCCGTGTCAGTCTGGTCTGCTGCAGATGACAATCCACGTTTTCAGAAAAAACAGCCGAAAAGTTTCTGCCGGAACATCGCTTTAAATCTTCCGAAATGTCCCGCAGAAAATCCTGATAAGGATCCTCCATTCGGCCGCCAATCGTCCAGAAAGCATCCGGAAGCGGAGTAGCCGCATAAGAGATCTCCCCTTTCAGAAATTTCACAATTCTGCAAAGCAGATGGAGATCCCGGAGCCGTTCGGAATATGCTGCACTTTTCAGGCAGCCAAGCCCCACACACGATGCAGCAGCCAGAAGAAGCGCCATCCCCCGTATCATGAAAATACCTCTCTGCGATACAGCGTTGTTCCTCTCCCGTCAAAAATTGCCTGAACACTCCCGATTTTGGGCTGTCCTCCAAGCACTACATAGCGCTCAAAAACATGCTCTTCAACGAGACGGCACAGCAGGGGCTTCTGCTTAATATCCTCGATGGAGTTTCCGTGAACGGTAGCCAGCAGTTTACATCCGCAGTTTACCACGGATTCCATCGCATGAATGTCTTCGCTCGTACCAATCTCGTCCACCGCAACCACATCCGGCGACATCGAGCGAATCAGCATCATCATGCCTTCCGCCTTCGGGCAGCAGTCCAGAACATCCGTTCGAATTCCAACGTCATTCTGCGCAACTCCCAGATAGCATCCTGCAATTTCACTGCGCTCATCTACCACTCCCACGGTCAGACCCGGAAATTCTTTATTTCCATCCGAAATCTGGCGAATAATATCACGGAGAAGTGTTGTCTTTCCGCAGCGGGGAGCTGATACAATCAGCGTATGATGAAATTCATTTCCATCCATCAGATAAGGCATCACCGGATCTGCACACCCTTTGAGCTGATGGGCAATCCGAACATTGATGCAGGAAATATGGCTGATCCCCTTGATCCTTTCTCCCTCCAGAATCGTCTTTCCCGCAATTCCCACCCGATGGCCGCCCTGTACCGTCAGAAATCCCTGGCGAAGCTCCTCCTCGTAAGCATACAGAGAATAATTTCCTATGTATTCCATAGTATCGCGGATATCTTCCGCACGAATCACATACCCTCTGCTGCCTTGCGTCTGTATTGCTCCCGTTTCATCGGGAAAACATTCTTTTGCCGAATACACGACAAGAAGCGGTGCTCCTGTTCTGAGACGGATCTCCTGTATTTTCTCAAAATCCAGATCGGCTGCTTCCAGAATCCGCCTGACATTCCCGGAGAAGAGGCGGAGCAGATCTGCTCCCTGCATCCTGTGACTGTCCGTGCCCGTATGCCTGTCTTTGTCTTTTCCTGCTATTCTTTTCATCCTGATCACCTCTTAACTTTAGTATATGCATCAGGCAAAAGAATAGAACCTCTCACTCCTCCGGGAGAAGGCAAATCCTCACAGAAGTTTCCTTCTCCACCCAGACGGCTCCGCAGTATCCTTCTTCCGGAACGAATTCAAAGCACCAGCCTTCTTTTTTCTCACAGCCCAGATTGTCCGGAAGTCCTCTTCCTTCCCATTTGGCATAGCTTTCCTCTCTGGTCCAGATCCGAAAAAAAGTATCCTCAGGGTCATCTGAGTGCAGCATCACTTCCATATCTTTGGCTGAAAAAAAACGTCTGGCCATCTTTTCCGCAGATACCGGCACTTTTTTCTGAATATCCACACCGACAGGACACGAAGCAAAAGCACACACCGCAACCGAACCGGAATGGCTGATATTGTAATGTATTTCCGGATGACGGATCAGATATGGCTTGCCAAAAGAAGTTTTCCCGATTATCTCCCTCTCTCCCTCCAGCCCACAGAGTTCCAGGAGTCCATGACGGAAAACTTCTCTCCCGAGTTCTGACTGCAGACGCGACTGTTCTTTTTTGGAAACAGCGCTTATGCTTTTCTTTTTCACATAAACAATGACCTGACCGGAAGAAAACTGCTCTCCTGCACTGCCGTCATATCCGCTCATTTGGCTTTCCTCTTTTCTTTCCATTCAGCTCCGGCATTACCGTACAGAGCATCGTCACAAAGCAGGCCGTTCCACCGATAAAATTTGAGATCGGTTCTGCCAGAAAGACACCTGTCACTCCCAGACCGTGAATCCGCGGAAGCAGAAAGGTCAGCGGAACGACAATGACAACTTTCCGCAGCATGGAAAAGAAAATAGCGTATTTGGCTTTTCCAAGGGAAGTAAACGCAGTCTGTCCCGAAAACTGCAGCGCCATCATAAAGAATCCGAAGAAATAGATATGCAGCGCCGGGACTGCCGCCCCGATCAGCTCCGCATCCCGGTTGAAAATCCGTATAAAGAATTCCGGAAATACAAAGATCAGCCCCCAGATGACCAGCGTATAAAATATGCAGGTGGCAGCAGTAAACCAGATTCCCTCTTTTACCTTTTTGTAACTTCCCTCTCCGTAGTTAAAACTCAGGACCGGCGATGCTCCGTTGGTAAGTCCACCCACCGGTGTCTGTGCCATCTCCCGCACAGAATTCAGGATCGTCATGACACTGATATACAGATCACCGCCATACTGCTGCAGCATTGCATTGCAGGCTACCTGTACCAGGCTGTTGGTAAAAGACATCATGAAAGAGGAAACTCCCAGTGCCATAATTGATTTGACTCTCCCTGTCTCCAGCCGCATGGAAGAGGGCTGCAGCCGAAGTACTGCCTGTCTTCCTGTAAGGAAACGCAGCACCCAGGCAGCTGAGAGTGTCTGGGAAATCACTGTTGCCGTCGCCGCACCTCTGACTCCCATTTTGCATCCAAAAATCAGAACCGGATCCAGAACAATATTCACACCGGCGCCCAGCAGGACTGTCAGCATTCCGATTTTGGCAAACCCCTGGCTGTTAATGTAAGGATTCATGCCCAGCGCAATCATTACCGGAATGGTGCCCAGCAGATAAATCTTAATATAACTGCCCGCATACTGATAGGTCATATCGCTTGCCCCAAACAGATACAGAATCGGCTTTTGAAAAATCAGGCCAATCGTCATCAGCACAATACCCACAAGCAGAAGCATGGAAAAGGCATTTCCCATAATCCGTTCCGCTTCTTTTTCATCTCCCTTTCCCCTTGCAATGGCACACAAAGGTGAACCACCGCCAAACAGATTGGTAAACGCTGTAATCAGCATGATAATCGGAAAGCACAGACCAAGGCCTCCAAGGGCTACCTGCCCCTCTCCCGGCATCATCCCGATATAAATCCGATCCACAATATTGTAAAGCAGGTTCAGCAGCTGCGCCGCAATCATCGGCATCGCAACTGCCATGATATTTTTCTTGACACTTCCCCTGGAAAAATCCGTCTGCCTTGCCATTTCGTATCTTCCTCCGAATCTAAACTCTCTCTTCTTCCCTTTGCTTCTCTTCTGCACAAAAAAACCGTAATCATCTGTGCGGGAATCCATATCACGTCCCTGCAGATTATCACGGTTTTCTTTCGATTATGCAGTTTTCTTCACAGAAACTTACGCGTTTCTTCCGCAGCAGTATTTGTACTTTTTGCCGCTTCCGCACGGGCAGGGATCATTTCTTCCGATCTTCTTACCTTTTACGATTGTACCGGACTTTTTCTGCTCCAGATACAGAGCCTTCTTCTGTTCTTCTGTGAAAATTTCATCCCACATCGGCAGATTGTACAGCCAGTCTGCTTTCGCATCTACCATATTCTTGTACAGAAGCTCTTTGTCAAAAGCAAGGGTAACCTCGGTATCCTCCTCCATCTCCTCAATCGGGTTCGGAATCAGAAGGCTGTCATTGATTCCATCCAGGAATCCTACCATTGTCATCACGTCAATTTTATATTTCTCAGCCAGCTCTTTTACGGTTCCCTTGACAACTTCATCCGGGTTTGAAAGCAGCTGCTCATAAATTCCTTTCTCGATCAGGAAATAATTAGTCCAAAATTTCTGAAGCTCCTTCTTGTCAGCTTCCTGATTATAAGCGATATCACGCCATCTCTGTAATAAACTCATTTCTGATAACCATCCTTCATCTTAACTATAGTAATCACAGTACTCATTTCCGGCTGCACCGGGCAGATATAGTATATATGAATCCTCTGTGAAAATCAACCCTCCGGATTAATTTTCCGTGCCCGGAAGCTTCGGCAGTACGGTATCCCCCAGCGGAATACCTCTGTGATCCACTGAAGTGGAAAATACAATCTGCGTCTTGGTTCTTCCAAAATGCTGCAGCTGTCCGATGAACTGGTCCAGTTCCGTCGTCGTACGAAATACGACTTCCATCAACATGGAATAATCACCGGTTACACAGTTGCACTCAATCACATTGGAGCAGGCAGCTATGTAGGGATAAAATTCCTTTTTCTGGACCGGCTCCACCTCCAGGTTAATAAATGCCTTAATCCGATAATCAAATACCTCCGGATTGATGCTTGCCCGATACCCCGTGATCACTCCTTCTTTCTCCAGACGATCGATTCTGGCCGAAACCGTCGGGGACGTCAGGGATACCTTATCTGCGATTCCTTTCAGCGGCATACGGGCGTTCTCCTGAAGCAGAGACACAATCCTGCGGTCCACCGCATCCAATTCATGCTTCATCTTTTCTAGTCCTTTTCTTTCTCTTTTCGTTCTCTCCAGCCTTTTGGCTCCGCACTTTCTTTACTCTCAGCGGCTTCTTTTTGAGGAAGCTTCTTTACAATCGTATTCTCCACCCGATGCTCTTTGACAAGAATCACCTTGATCCGAAGTGCCTCTGTCTCAAGCTCAAACTGACTGCCGTCATCCGGCACTGCGCCCAGCTCTCCAAAGATATAACCGCCAAAGGTCTCATATTCTTCCACCGGCAAAGAAATGGCAAGTTCCTCTGCCACGTCATCCAGCGACGTGGTTCCCATAATCTTCCAGGTATCCGCATTGATCTGTTCGATCTCTCGCGGTTTGTCCAGATCTGTCTCATCCGCCAGATCTCCCACCAGCTGCTCGATCAAATCTCTCACCGTCACAATACCGTCCATACCGCCGTATTCATCCAGTACAACAGCAAAATAATTGCCGCTTTTCTTCATGTTTCGAAAGAGCGTCGCAGCTTTGATATTTTCAGGCACAAAATAAGCCGGCTTAATCGCTTCGCTGATCACGTTTTCATGCGTTTTGTTTCGGAGGCGGAAATAATCCTTGGCATCCAGAATGCCCACAACATCATCCACGCTCTCCCCGCAGACCGGATAGTAGGAATGGCGGCTCTCATGAATCATCTCTTCCCATTCTTCCACACCATCGTCCATCCAGAGAAGATCCACATCTGTTCTGTGGGTACAGATCTCATCCACAATAATGTCATCAAACTCAAACACATTCTGGATCATATCTTTTTCCTCACAGTCAATGGTACCTTTCTCACTTCCCGCATCCACCATCATACGGATTTCCTCTTCTGTCACTTCATCCTCTTCTTCATTGGGATCAATTCCGAACAGTCGAAGAATTCCGTTGGTGGAAGCGGTCAGAAGCCATACAAGCGGCCCAAAAATCTTTGCAACCCCGCTCACCAGACCGGAGATACCAAGCGCTATTTTTTCCGCCTGTTTCATGGCAACGCGCTTTGGCACCAGTTCTCCGAACACCAGCGTAACATAAGACAAAATCAAAGTAATCAAAATAACTGCGATTGCATCCAGGGTCTTTTCCGGAATCGGCACTCCAAGCTTCAAAAGCCAGGCAACCAGGGGATCCGAAAAATTATCTGCCGCAAATGCACTGCCCAGAAAACCGGACAACGTGATGGCGACCTGTATAGTAGCCAGAAATTTTGAGGGGGACGACGTCAGGTTCATCAAACGCACCGCCTTCTTATTTCCCTCATTGGCCATTTTTTCCAACTTGGCATCATTGATCGAAACTACCGCAATCTCCGCACAGGCAAAAATTGCATTTACCGCAATCAATACAATCTGCAGAATTAGACTGCCAGCTATGTCACTGTCCAAAAGTATCCTTCCTCCTATCCGCTATGTTCAAACTCTTATGGAACGGCCGTTACGCATTTTTCAGGAAAGCCACATAGGCTTTCTTCGCCTCGTAGACGTCTGCTTTGCTTGTGATCTCCCACGGAGCATGCATGGAAAGCACCGGAACTCCCGAATCAATCACTTCCATTCCGTACAGAGCCATAATGTAAGCGATCGTACCGCCGCCTCCGACATCAACCTTTCCGAGTTCTGCCGTTTGCCAATTTACTTTTGCATCATCAAAAATTGCGCGAAGTGTTCCCAGGTATTCTGCATTTGCATCATTTGAGCCGCTCTTTCCGGCAGATCCGGTAAATTTGTTGATGACAATTCCTTTTCCGAAAAATGCTGCGTTCTTTTTCTCAAAAGCAGAAGCATATAACGGGTCATAAGCTGCACTCACATCGGAGGAGAGCATTCTTGAAGATGCCAGACATCTGCGCAGGGCCAGATCACTGCTCTTCCCGCACAAAGCCAGCAGCTCTGCCATCGTGTTTTCGAAGAAACGGGACTGCATACCGGTCGCTCCCACACTTCCGATCTCCTCTTTGTCTACCAAAAGGCAGCAGGTTGTCTTCTCAGGAGCATCCACTTCCAACATTGCCGCAAGAGAAGTATAAGCGCAGACACGGTCATCCTGGCCGTATGCCATAATCATGCTTGCATCGAATCCCAGTTCACGTGCTTTGCCCGCCGGAACGATCTCCAGCTCTGCGGAGAGGAAATCCTCCTCCTCAATTCCATACTTTTCCTTCAGAAGTTTTAACGTCATCCCTTTCACAGCATCTTTTTCTTCGCCGTTTAACGGGCAGCTTCCGATCAGAAGATCCAGGTTTTCACCTTCGATCACTTTTCTTGCCGCTTTCTCCTGCTGCTCTCTGGAGAGATGAACCAGAAGATCCGTCACACAGAAGACGGGATCTTTCTCATCCTCACCGATCACAATCTCTACCACTTCTCCGTCTTTCTTTGCAACCACACCGTGAATTGCAAGCGGAAGTGTTACCCACTGCCATTTCTTGATCCCGCCATAATAATGGGTATCCAGATAAGCAAAGCCGCCATCTTCATATAATGGATTCTGTTTTACATCCAGGCGCGGAGAATCAATATGAGCCCCCAGAATGTTCATGCCTTCTTCCAGCGGCTTTCTGCCGATCTGGAACAGCGCAATTGCTTTTTTCATGCAGACTGCATACACCTTATCGCCCGGAACCAGTGCTCTGTTCTCTCTGATGTATTCAGCCAGATCCACATATCCGGCCTCTTTGGCCTGGCGGATCGATTCCGTCACGCATTCTCTCTCTGTTTTTCCCGCATCGAGAAATGCACGATATGCCTCATTTAATTTTTCCAGCTTTTTCATATCCTTTTTCTTATAGTCATTCCATGCTGTTTTTCGTTCCATGTTACTCTCCCTTTTCTATGTATTTCCTAAGCAGATGCTGTTGGAGTCAAAAGTTTTCGACCCCATGGTGTTTCTATTATAAAATGTTTTCCGAAGAAAAACAATGCCTGAATGAAAGAAAGGCCTGCGGCACTCCTGCCGCAGACCAAAAGGGGAGGATAAGTATTTCAAGATTATCCTTTGTACGGTGCTCACCGAAAGGGGGATTTCGGTGACACTTACAGTATACCCCCATTCTTTTCTTTTATTCATCAAGGTAATTTTTTTCAGTCAACAGCAGAAAAATCCTCTTCCGCCGCAGCAGCAGCAATTGCAGAGTGCATTGATCGCCATACATTCACAGCACCATTTTCCGAAATCCCCGCCGGTTCTCTCGTAACCGTATCCGCTTCCCATATCCGAGTACCACGCACCGCCGCCCTGAAGCTGATTCAGCAGCTGCTGATACTGCGCATTTCCCGGTTCCATGTTGACGGCTCTCTGGGCATCCTGCACGGCATTGATATTATTTCCCATGCCCGAATTGGCAATGGCATGCAGATAATACCACCTGGCTGACCGGTCACCCAAATCATTCAGCACATTCAAAGCTTCCCGGTAATGACCGCTGTTAATATAGTTTGCAGCCGCCTGCAGTTTCACATCCTGTTCCGAACTTCCGTAACCGCGGTTCGCCCCTCCATAGCCGCCGCCATAACGATTTCCGCCAAAGGGATCATATCCTCCATAACCGGATCCGCTGCTCTGATAGGATGTGCCATGCTCTCTCTCATCCATGATCTGCTTATATGCCTGCTGGACCTGTTTGAATTTTTCTTCCGCCTCTGCTTTATTTGGATTGTTGATGTTGGCATCCGGATGATACAATCTGCTGAGCTTCCGATAAGCTTTTTTGATCTCATCCGTGGAAGCATCTCTCGATATGCCAAGCACCTCATATGGATCTGTCATCAGTGTTCATTCTCCTCATTCCGGCTGTTCCGCCTGCTCTTTATCGTCTCGTATTTTGCCCAGATACCAGCATACAATATATTTCGCAAAATGTCTACATTTTCCAGAATCGGAAGCTTCTCAAAGGCTCTGGAAGCCTCTGCTGTCATCATCAGCAGAATCTGTTCCGCCTGCTCCTCATAATCCGGGGCTTCCGAGATAGCAAGAAACGGATTGTAATTTCCGGTTTTTTTATCCTTTTCCAGATCTTCATAGGCATCCATAAGATAAATAAACTTGCCAAGGAAAAATCCGAGTTTCCGCAGTTCCTCACTCCAGATATCTTCTTTCGGAACGAAAATCTCCGCCATGACTTCTCCTGTATACCCGGAAGCAAGATCCAGGTCCATAATCCGTTCTTTCTCGCACTTGTGAAGCTTTTTGAGATATTCGTCTATTGCTGCCGTCTGTCTCGGATAACCGGATGCGATCTGAGAAGCCGATTTCTGCAGCATCCTGGCCGCTGCAAGTGCTCCGTGTTTCTTCTCATCCTCCCAGTCATCCATCAGATTATAATAGGCCAGCAAAATATTCATATCCGCACAGTAATGGATATACTGGTTCCGGAAGCACAGGTGCTTCTTCCCCGGATGCATCACACAGTAATGTTCTTCCTGTACCGTTTTGCTCTCATACAGCCCGGTCAGTAAGATTGCAAGAAACGTCATATCATAGGTCAGTGTTGCCTGGCCGGTTTTTTTGTAATTTTCTTTTAGTTCCTGGCAGATTCCACAGTAGTACGCCTGATATTTGTCGTAGTCTTTTATCTTCAGATCGTCTTTTTTGATTGTTATGTATCCAAACATCCTCTCTGCTCCTTCATTGTCAGGTCACTGCCTGATCCTTACGTATTCTTGATAAATTTTGTTCCACACTTGGGACAGCGGATCTCGATATGACCTTTTCCTTTCGGGACACGTACCTGCTGATGGCAGGAAGGACAACGAAAATAGCAATGCTCTTTGTCCTTAAACGAACGGGTTCCGCTGCGGAAGAAACCGGTAATCCGGTTTTTCACGGAAAGGAATTTTTCATTTTCCGCATATCGCCTGGAATGATTCTTCGACAGCATTCTTACATAACTCCATACAATCAGAATCAATGCCAGAAAATAAATCAGCGAGCTTCCGGAAAAGAGTCCTATCAGCATAACAGCGATGGCAGCCCATAAAAGGAAGTTGCCGAACTGGTCAATTCCATAACGGCCATACATGAATCTGGCAATTTTTTCTCTCAGTTTGTTCATCGTGGATTTCCTCATTTCTTTTTTAATGTGATGCCGCCCTTTCTTTTTCCTGCATGCATCATAGTCTATACTTTCTTACAATACTCTATTCCTTTTATTGAAAAAAAGCAATTCCACCTGTCATTAATTTTTTCTAAATTTCCTAAAAAATAGAAACGCTTCCACTTTTCAGTCACCATCTTTTATGTTATGATGAGCCAAGGGATTTTGCCCAACCGGGCTGGAAAGGATGAAACTGTTTATGAAAAAGCTCAAAAGAATCGGTGCCTGGGCCGGAATTCTGATTTTGGTCGGGTTTGCCTCAGGTGCATTGATTTTTTCTTTTATTGACGCAGCATGGGCCAAAGCGGCTCTTTCCATCTGTCTTTATTGCGCGATCATGGTGCCGGTCTTTCTCTATGCAGTTCTTCTGGTTGCAAGAGTTTTACGCGATCATTCCACCAGGGATCACTCCGCTGACGGCAAATCTGAAGACAAGGATGGGAAAAAACATGATTGATACCGTTATTTTTGATGTGGGACGGGTTCTTGTGGACTGGGACTACCATCATTATCTGGAAAGTTTTTCTTTTGACGAGGAAAAGAGAGCGATAATAACATCCGCCATCTTTGAGGGTCCCTACTGGCCGAAAGCAGACAGAGGAATTCTCTCCTTTGATGAACTTCTCAACGGCTTTATCTCCCTGGCACCGGAATACAGAGACGATATTTTCCGTGTGACACAAGGAGCAGGGGCAGCGATCTCACTGCGTTCATACGCCGTACCGCTTGTCAGGGAACTTAAGGAAAAAGGACTGCGTCTGTTTCTTTTATCCAATTATTCTGAATTTCTCCTGAAGCAGACGAAGCATAAGATGGAGTTTCTCCCACTTATGGACGGTGCTCTCTTCTCCTGCAACTGCCATCTGCTAAAACCGGAGCCGGAGATTTATCAGCTCCTTTTGGAACGTTATCAGATTGTACCATCTCATGCCGTCTTTCTCGATGATACGCTCCGCAACGTACGGGGAGCAGAAAACTGTGGTATCCACGGAATTCATTTCACCAGCTATGAAAATGCGCGAAAAGACCTGACCACTCTCGGGGTATTGTAAAAGAACCGGCTGTACCGCTTTAGAACATGAGCGGTACAACCGGTTTTTATCATCTGTCTTCTACTTTCTGCAAAGAAATACCCCAGCCTCTTTTGTGATGGAGATTTCTCCGTTTTTTTCAATCTTTTCTGTCAGGAATTTCTGAAATTCCTGACGCCTAGGCTGCAGATACTCGTTTTGATTTCCGTGACAGGACAGAATATAATCCAGCAGTGGTTCCGGACGGTCCACATGGAGACGATCTTCATAAATCCGCTTCTCAACTTTTGAAAAATATGGCGCCAGCAAGTTTTCTCCCTGATCCAGACCGAAAATTTTGTAAAGCGCCACTTCCGACAGATTGATCCGGGGATCAAATTCCTGTACCAGTTCTGTGATCTCTTTCATGTGACTGCTTCCGTAAGTACTGCAGAGAAACATACCGTCCTTTCGGAGCACTCTGCTGATTTCCTGCAGTCCTTTATTCAGATTCTGAAGGTAAAAAAGCACATGATTGGCAATTACCCGGTCATACGATCCGTCGGTAAACGGAAGATCCTGACAATCCGCAGTGCGAAACACAAACTGCTCTGATTGTTCTTTGCCCAGATTCTCCCTGGCATCCAGAATCATGCCATCCGAGAGATCTGTCAGATGAATTTCACAGCCTGACAGATCTTCTTTTTTCGCCCCCATCCAAAGCTGACCGTTTCCGCAGCCAACTTCCAGAATGCGCGGGCTCCCGGAAAAATCAATCTGTTGATACAGCCACGGAAACCATCCCTGTTTATTTTGGGAGTACTGCTCATGAAGAGAAATGCGGATGTTCAGATTCTCTCCGTTTTTATACTGTTCCACCAGCAGTTTTTCCATATCGGTCAGATGAATCAGGTTGAGGATTTCATTCCAGTCTATCTGATTCGTTTCCTTTAGTACCTGTGTTGTGGTAACGAGCGCTTTCTCCATCTGTTCCAGATTTTCCATCTTTTTCCGGATCAGCCCGATCTGCATGTTCAGGGATTTCAGGATATCCGCACTGGTATCATGAATCGTCATATTACCGATTTCTTCCAGCGAGAAACCAAGATATTTCAGCGAAAGAATTTTCTGAAGCTTCAGAAAGTCCTCATCCGAGTACATCCGGTAACCGGATTCATTGACAAAGCTGGGCTTCAAGAGCCCCTTTTTGTCATAATAGCGGATGGTTCGGATGGTCACATGGGCCATCCTTGCAAATTCGCCGGTTGTATAATAACGCTCCATAACCACCGCTCC
>JALEOU010000116.1 GCA_022766945.1 Fusicatenibacter sp.
GATTCGACACCTAAATTTTACCACATATTTGGTCTCTTTTTCTATTCACTTATTAGATGAAATGCAATAAGCAGCTTAAATACAGTAACAATGTGGCTTTCAGCCACTTTTACGACATAGTTGTGAATAATTCAGGATAAATAGTTTAAAGAGATTTTTTGTTAGTAAATCAGCAATATAATATCCTTTTTTATGACAAAGGCTTTATTCAAGTAGAGTTTATTATTAGTGGGAGTAATTTTATCAAAGAACGATTGGCATTTATGAAGAAACACAATAAGATTTGGGATGCAGAAGAAATTAAGAAATACGAAAGTAACGATGAAGATCGGTTTACAGAAGATTTTGGTGTTCCTATTATGTTGAGGATTGATTATACTCCTGATGATCTTGTGGAAGAGGACCATGTAGTTACGCACCTGACTCTTTCAAAGGTATTACATTAACTGATGAGGAAGCAAAAAAGTTAAAAGAATTATTATGAAGAATATTGAACAAGCAAAGAAGTATGCATGGGAACAATCTGATTGGATAGCTCATCGTAATGGGTATTTCTCAATGAAAGAATGCGTGTTCTTTTATCATAAAGGGCAAGCTATATTCAATCCATGGTTGGATTTGATGGGAAATTCCATTGAAGATCCCTTTTCTTACTATGGAAAGGAGAAAGTGGATGAGTTCTGCAGGAGGATTGTTGCGAAAAAAGAAGGACTAAAGCAGAACCATCAAGTTACTGTTGATAGTAATATTTTAGAGTTTTTGAAAATGCTATATTTTGGAGTAACTGACAATCCATTTGAGGCAGCCAGCCGAAGTGCGTATACGGATATGTGCAGGACTATTCGGTTTCACGGTAAAAATGGAGAAGGCTTGAGAAAGTTTGTTGATGTTCTTTTGGAAGAAAGAATACCAGAACTGATTGCCGTAGATAATTCGGAAAAATTTACACAGTGGCATTATTCAATTTGTAAGCAGATAGTAGACAAATATGAAGCAGCCGGAATAGAATTCTATATCGGACAGGCACAAAAATGGGTGAATATGACGTTGAAGTATTTATATGTGCTTGTGCCGGATGTAGTGGAACCATTCTACCGTTTTTTACATATCCCATTGGACAATTATATTATGGATATTGCCAAGAAGCAGTACGGAGTTCCATCTTTACCTACTGCATGGAGCAGAATATCCGATTATCAGAATTATCTAGACTATGAACAAAAGCTCATGGAAGTGTTAGATGAGGTACCATTGGATTGGGAATTTAGAAAATGGGTAGAATCTGCCCGTCAGAAAAAGTCCAAAAAATCTAATTGATGATCGAAAAAATCATATTATCAAAACTATTATGCAAAGGAAAATAAAATGGTTGAAAATAATAAGAATATACCAGAAGGATGGCTTTACATAGGAGATGAAAAAGTACGCTATGCATTGGGGGAACCAGGCAGTTGTAATTTATTAATAGTTGGTTTGAATCCCAGTACAGCAACACCGGATAAACCAGATCCAACAATAAAAC
>JALEOU010000063.1 GCA_022766945.1 Fusicatenibacter sp.
ACCAAATGATTGAAAAGGCTTAGATTTCAAATCAACGAGTGTCTCTATAAAGTAAGTATTTTTACATTCTTCCTTACATATCTCATACAGCTTTTGCGTGTTTGAACTATGTCTGCCTCCCACGACAAACATGGCATCAACCTTCCTGGCAATTGCTCTCGCTTCCGTCTGTCTTTCCTCGGTAGCGTTGCAGATAGTCTTTAAAACACTACTATCATAACTCTTTTTCAAAAAAATTTCAACCAAATCTTTAAATTTGTTGTAATTAAATGTCGTCTGTGCCACAATACAAACGTTTTTCCCGCTATCAGGCACAAATTTTTCCGCTTCCGAAGCCGTTTTGATTACGGTAACCGGTCCCAATGCCCATCCTTTGATCCCCTGCACTTCCGGGTGCTCTTCGCTGCCTATGATGACGATATGCTTTCCTTTCCTGCTTTCTTCCTCCACAATTCGGTGAATTTTTTTTACGAAAGGACAGGTGGCATCTACCAGTGTTAATCCTCTCTCTTTTATTTTGTCACAGACTGAACGAGGCACACCATGAGAACGGATGATAACCGTTCCGGAACTGATTTGATCAAGTTCTTCTGCGGAAGAAATGACCTGAACACCTTTTTCTTCCAGATCTTTTACCACCTGTTCATTATGGATGATCGGACCGAATGTATAAACCGGCGTTTTTCCTCGCTGTACCTGCTGATATACGGTATCGACCGCACGTTTCACACCAAAACAAAATCCCGCACTTTTTGCAACTGTTACTTCCACGCAGATCCCCCTTCCGACTGCTTTCGGTATACCCTATAAGCAGAAATGCTCCGAAGCAAGTTTCAGAATTCTCTCTGTCACCTGATCAATCGTCATCTCGGAAGTATCCAGATAAATGGCATCCTCCGCCTGACAGAGCGGCGATATTTCTCTGTGCATATCACGGTAATCGCGATCTGCAATATCCGCTTCAATCTCTTCCAAACTGCTTCTGAGTCCCTTTGCTTCCAGTTCTTTCCATCTTCTTTGCGCACGTACCCGGGTACTTGCGGTCAAATAAATTTTTAATTGAGCATTGGGCAAAACTGCGGTTCCGATATCTCTTCCATCCATGACAACGTTATTAACTGCAGCCATATTCTTTTGAAGTTCCACCAGTTTTTCGCGAACCTGGGGATAGACGCTGACAGAAGATGCCATTTTTCCTGCTTCTTCTGTGCGAAGACGACCTGTTACATTGGTGCCGTTCAAAAATACCTGCTGTTCGCCGTCTTCATATGCGATTTGAATCTGTACATCTTTACAGGAATCGGCAATTCTTTCTTTCTCATCCGGTCTAATATTCCGGTCGCAGAAAAAAATACCCATAGCACGGTACATTGCGCCTGTATCAACATAAATAAATGAAAGTTCTTTCGCTACTTTTTTGGCAATCGTACTTTTCCCTGCGCCTGCAGGTCCATCAATTGCAAGATTATAACTCATATGGTTCTTCCTCCGAACGAATATTTACATTCAAAATATTTTTAGCGGCTGTATGTGCCGTTGACCAGGCGATCTGAAGGTTAAAGCCTCCCGTAAGTGCATCTACATCCAGAATTTCACCCACGAAATAGAGATTCCTGACTTTTTTAGACTCCATAGTCGCCGGTGATATTTCCTTTACCGCTACACCGCCCTGTGTGATAATAGCTTCTGAAAATTCTCTGGTTCCCGTTACAGTAAAAGGAAATTTTCGTATTTTTTCTTCAAATGCCAGGCGCTCACCTTTTGAGATTGCATTGACCTGCTTTTCCGGATCAATACCGCTTATTCTTTGCATCACAGGAATCAGTTTGGATGGAAACAGAGAATGTATCACATTTCGAAACTGTTTGTTTTTTCCCTCTTCAAATTCCCGAAGGATTCTTGCATCCAGTTGCTTTTCTGTAAGCGCAGGCTTTAAATTGATCCATCCGGTAAGCGGATGCTCCGAAAGCTTTTTCCCGATCACAGAACTCGCAGAAAGCCCCAACGGACCGGAAATTCCAAAATGTGTAAATAAAAGTTCACCAAATCCTTCATACAGTATTTTTTTTCCATCGGCAATTTTCATTTCAGCATTTTTTAATGAAAGGCCCTGAAGCTCTTTGATATAGTCCTCTTCCACAACCAATGGTACAAGAGCAGGACGAAGCTGCGTAACCGAATGACCGCATTCTCTGGCAAAGCGATATCCGTCTCCGTCAGAACCTGTAGAGGGATAGGACATTCCTCCGGTTGCGACCACAATCACATCAAAAGAAGCAATCGTTCCATTTTCCATTTGAATACCGTGAATGGTTCCGCTTTCTGCAAGGATACGCTTTACCTTTCTGTTTAAATGGATTTTCACCCCTCTGCGTCTCATTTCCTTTTCCATTGCCCGGATAATGTCCGATGAGTGATCCGATACGGGAAATACACGATTTCCCCGTTCCACTTTCAATGGCACTCCGATTTTTTCCATCCATTCCATCACTTGACTGCTGTCAAAATCGTAAATGGAACTGTAAAGGAATTTTGCATTACTGACCACATTTGTAAAAAACTCATCAGTCGCACAGCTGTTTGTTACATTACAGCGTCCTTTACCGGTGATAAACAGCTTTTTTCCAAGTTTTTCATTCTTTTCAAATACATGAACCTCTGTCTGCCCGTTTGAGCACAAAACAGCGGTCATCATTCCGGCAGCACCTCCGCCAATGATTCCAACTTTCAACACGTGATTTTGGTTCTCCTTTGATTTTTGACATTTCAAGTTTCTGATTTTTTGTTATTTCTGTTTTCCAGAGTACTTTCCTTTTATTTTGCTGGCATTATCGAGGCTATTGATTTCATCACTGCTGTATACCTGGTATTCGTCCCAGAGAGCTTCCATCGTTTCCAAGGTCTTTTTCACATCATCCTGACGTCTCATACACAACGCCACTACCAAGGCATTAATCACACTCAGAGGAGCAACGAGTGAATCAACAATTGAGGCCATATCACTTTTTGCAATCAGGGGACAGGAAGAATACACGTTCATTGGTGAATGAACACTGTCTGTTATCGTAATCACTTTTGCTCCACGGTTATTTGCAAATTCCAGTGCTTTTAATGTTCTCACGGAATATCGCGGAAAGCTGATTCCTATGATCACATCGTCGGGTCCGATACGTATCAGCTGTTCAAAAATCTCACTGGCACTGTTTGTTTGTACCTGTCTGACATCTTCAAAAATCATATGAAGGTAAAAAGACAAAAAACTTGCAAGCGGCTCACAGCTTCGAATACCAACAATATAGATTCTTTGCGCATTCAGAATCAAATCAGCAGCCATTTCAAACGCATTATGATCCACTTCTTCCAAAGTCATTTTAATTTTGTCAATGTCTGACTGAAGCACTGTATCAAGGATCTCTCCCTGCGGTACACGTCCATAGGTAAACTGCATCCGCTGTATGGAATTCAGTTTATTCATCACCATCTCTTCCAGTGCTCTCTGAAATTCAGGATAGCCCTCATATCCAAGCTGCATAGCAAACCGTACTGTAGTTGATTCACTGACTCCTACCTGTTTTCCCAGCTTCGCTGCAGTCATAAAAACTGCCTGGTCATAATGGGCTGATATAAAATCTGCCAGTCTTTTCTGCCCCTTACTCAAATCAGAATAACTTTGGTTCAGGCGGATCAGAAGATTTTCATTCTGTTTTTTTACTTTATCCATCGTATTATTTCTTCTTAAAATAGTTATTTTGGAGCGTCACTGAAACTTCATAACCGCTCGACCGTCATTATAGCACGATTTATTTTGTCACGCAATGGCACTCCATACGAAAAAGCGATATCCAACCGAAATTGGATATCGCTTTTCCTTTTACATTATGTCAGAATACCAGTGATCCTATTCTTGCTTAAACCGGGTATGCCCCGTTTTCGTTATCTGCAGCGGTTGGGTCTACCTTGGTTTTCTGCGCTTCACGATATTTGAAAAAGTCCACTGCTACCTGCGGGAACAGAGCATAAGTCAGAACATCCTCATCCTGCTCTTTCCACTGTGCAATTTCCTTCTCAAGTTTATCAAGTTCAGGCTCGAGCAGATCAGCGTAACGGCAGGTAATCGGCTCTGTATCGCCAATGCATTTTTTCTGTACATCGGGGTTGAACGGTTTTACAGTAGCACCGTATTTTCCGCTCAGAACATCCTTGGTCTCTTTCGTTACCATCTTATAACGTTCACCCATCAGGACATTAAATACAGCCTGGGTTCCTACAATCTGTGAAGATGGAGTAACCAGCGGGCACTCTCCCAGGTCTTTACGAACGCGCGGTACCTCCTCAAGCACTTCATAATACTTGTCTTCTGCATGCTGTTCTTTCAGCTGAGAAGTCAGGTTGGAAAGCATACCGCCAGGAACCTGATAAAGCAGTGTTTTAATGTTTACTCCCAGGTTTTTCGGATTCAGAAGACCGCTGTCAAGTGCTTCGTCACGCATCGGACGGAAGTAATCAGCGATCTCTGAGAGCTGTCCCTGATCCAGACCTGTGTCATAAGGAGTTCCCTTGAAGGTCTCAACCATAACCTCTGTTGCCGGCTGTGATGTTCCCATAGCAAACGGTGACATTGCGGTATCAATAATGTCAACACCTGCCTCAACTGCCTTTAAGTACGTCATGGAAGCTACACCTGATGTGTAGTGTGTATGCAGCTCAATCGGCAGATCAGTAGATTCTTTCAGCGCGGTTACCAGTTCTGTTGCCTTGTAAGGAACCAGAAGTCCTGCCATATCTTTGATACAGATCGAGTCAGCACCCATTTCCTCAATTCTCTTTGCCATTGTCGTCCAGTATTCCAGAGTATAAGCATCACCGAGCGTATAGGACAGTGCAACCTGTGCATGTGCCTTTTCTTTATTTGCTGCTTTTACAGCTGTCTGAAGATTACGAAGGTCATTCATACAGTCAAAGATACGAATGATATCAATTCCGTTTGCTGCGGATTTCTGAACGAAATACTCTACCACATCATCCGCATAGGGGCGATATCCCAGAATGTTCTGCCCACGAAACAGCATCTGCAGTTTTGTGTTTTTGAATCCGTCACGGAGTTTACGAAGTCTTTCCCATGGATCTTCGTGCAGGAAACGAAGAGAAGCATCAAAGGTTGCTCCGCCCCAGCACTCTACTGCATGATATCCGACTTTATCCATTTTTTCAATAATCGGGAGCATCTGTTCTGTTGTCATTCTGGTTGCAATCAGAGACTGATGTGCATCTCGCAGAACGGTCTCCATGATTTTGACCGGTTTCTTTTCTACTGCCATTTCTATCCTCCTAATAAATGTATATCAATCTCGTTAGTTTATACGCCAAAGATAGCCATGAAAGTTCCGGCTGCTACAGCTGTACCGATAACACCGGCTACGTTTGGTCCCATGGCATGCATCAGCAGGAAGTTTGTCGGGTCTGCTTCGGAACCGACTTTCTGTGACACACGGGCTGCCATCGGCACAGCGGATACACCTGCAGAACCGATCAGCGGGTTAATCTTTCCATGAGTTAGTTTACAGAGAAGTTTTCCAAGCAAAACTCCTCCTGCTGTACCGACAGCAAATGCAATCAGTCCAAGAGCAACGATCTTCAGAGTGTTGAAGTTCAGGAATGCCTCAGCGCTTGTGGATGCACCTACAGAAGTACCAAGAAGGATAACAACGATGTACATCAGAGCATTGGAAGCTGTTTCCTGGAGCTGTTTTACAACACCACACTCACGGAACAGATTACCAAGCATCAGCATACCGATCAGAGGAGCTGTAGAAGGCAGAATCATGCAGACCACAATTGTGATTACAATAGGGAACAGTATTTTTTCCAGTTTCGATACAGTACGAAGCTGTTCCATCTTGATTTTTCTCTCTTCCTCCGTGGTAAAGAGTTTCATGATCGGCGGCTGAATAATCGGCACCAGTGACATATAAGAATATGCCGCAACAGCGATCGGTCCCATCAGGTGCTGCTGGCCAAGCTTGTTCAACAGGAAGATGGAAGTCGGACCGTCAGCGCCTCCGATGATGGAGATTGCTGCAGCTTCTTTTCCGTTGAATCCGAAAAGAATTGCGATGAAATATGCAACATAAATACCCAGCTGAGCAGCAGCTCCCATGATAAAGCTGATTGGATTTGCGATCAGCGGACCAAAGTCAGTCATTGCACCGACGCCCATAAAGATCAGTGACGGTAAAATACTCCACTCATCCAGTACAAAGAAATAATGGAACAATCCGCCTGCATGCTCCAGTCCCTGAGTATCAACATACGGTTCTGCCATGATATCCGGGTAAATATTTACCAACAACATACCAAAAGCGATGGGAACCAGAAGCAGCGGCTCAAATTCATGCTTAATGGCAAGATAAAGGAAAAAGCATGCCACAGCAATCATGATGTAATTGCCTACTTCCAGATTTAGAAATGCCGTCTGGTGAAGCAGGTTTGTTAAAGTTTCAGCAATCATTTTTTCACCTCCGGATTTTTCTTACAACGTGATGCTTAGTTCATAGTTGCAAGAACATCACCGGATTCTACCGCATCACCTACAGATACGTTGATACTTGCAATGGTGCCGTCCTGCGGTGCCACAACAGGGATCTCCATTTTCATAGCCTCAAGTACGACAACGGTATCACCAGTTTTAACTGCTGTTCCCACTGCTGCCTCTACCTTGCAAATCTTTCCGGGAACAGAAGCGGTAACATCAATGCTGCCTGCGCTTCCTGCTGTCTGCGGAGCTGCTGCCGGTGCCGGTGCTGCTTTCGGAGCTGCCGCCGGTGCTGCTTTTGGAACTGCAGAAACAACCGGTGCTGCACCTGCTGCGCCTTCTTCTACGGTTACATTGTATACATTTCCATTAACTGTGATTGTGTAATTTTTCATCTTCTTATCCTCCTAGGCTCTTTTCCAGTTGCTTCTTCTGCGAACAGAACGTGCTGTATAAGCATCCTGTGATGCTGTACTCATCTCTTCTTCATACATGGCAATTGCAGCGGCAATGACTGCCTGCAGTTCCAGATCATCCGTCTGCGGTGCTGCCTGTATCGTTGCCGGCGCGGGAGCGCTTTTTACAGGTGCCTTTTCTTTCTCAGCTGCCTTTGTCTTTTTTGCCTCTCCTGCCCCAATATACTTAAACAGAGAGATTACAAAAATCAGAAATACCAATACACAGAATACAATTCCCACACCGACAATTGTATTCATACCGGCCTCTTTAAACAGAACACTTTTGGCAGTCTCAACGGTAATGGTCATATCAGTAGCCTGTGAAGTATTGATATTCCAAAATACGCGGACAATCCCCGGATTTTTTTCGAACTGTGCATGAATCGTACAGGTCACGAAATCTCCGTCTCTCTCATAGCTGCTTTCGCCGATTTCCACCAAAGCACCCAGCTCCTCTCTGTTATCAAGCCAGGCGTTAACCGCTCTGCTATTAAACAGAATGCCTGCATTTGCGATGGATTCCAGTTCCTCATCAGTATATGCGGTAGTGAGAGACTGTACCAGCGACACACTGCTTGAAAGCATCTGATCAAATACGGTTTCTTCCACCGGAAGATATTCCGGTGTGGATTCTGCTTCAGCAAATACAGGTGCAACCGTAACGATCAACATGCAAACCACAGTGAGGATGAGACTTATTATTTTTTTCCAGTTTTTTCTCATCTGCTCCACCTTCCTTATACTGTTCCGTGTTTTCTGTCAGGTCTGTCTTCTCTCTTTGTATACAGCATCTCAAAAGCGCCGATGACATATTTTCTTGTATCTTCAGGCTCAATCACGGTGTCTACATAACCTCTTCTGGCAGCTGAAGTCGCATGATTCTGAAGAGTAGCATATTTTGCTGCATTTTCATTGATTGTGGCAGCGTCTGCATCAGCATACATAATTTTGGCAGCTGATTTTGCATCCATCATTCCAATCTCTGCGTTGGGCCATGCAAATACCATATCGGCTCCGATCGATTTGCTGTTCATTGCAAGATAAGCACTTCCGTATGCTTTACCAACAACCACGTTCACTTTCGGAACCGTTGCATTTGCAAAAGCATAGGTAAGGGCTGCTGCACTCTTGGCCATCGTTTTTTCTGCGCATTTGGTTGCCTTAAAACCGGTTACATTTGTGATGGTCAGAACTGGAATATTGAACGCATCACAGAATTCTACAAACTCAGCAGCTTTTTTTGCGCCTCTTGGGCTTAATTTTCCGTCAAGAGTCTCTTTGAGGGTTCCATCCTCACCGTATATTTCACTGCGGTTAGCAACTGCTCCAACAGTCGCACCATTTAACTGAATAAATGCAGTTACCATATCTTTTCCATAGGATGCTTTGCATTCGAAGAAAAGATTGTTATCGCTGATCTGGGAAAGCAGAATGGAGGTATCCCCTGCGCAGTTTGCAAGGTCCGGGCAGGCACGGTTCAGATCATCTTCGCATTCCGTATATGCCTCATCTTCATTATTTGACGGAAGAAGAGAGACAAGAACCCGGATCTGTCCAAGAATTTCGCTTTCAGAACCAATGAAATCCACCAGACCGGTCTCTTCACTCTGAAAAGCTGCTGCCGCGGTATCGCAGGCAGATGCAATATTTCCGTCAAGTGCATTTGGAGAGTTAACAAAAAGTTTTGCTTTCTTCTCTTCCATAAATGTGAAATCCGTCATTGCCGGGATCAGAGCCATGCCTCCTCCGCAGGTACCAAAAATAGCTGTAATCTGCGGAATAACTCCGGATGCCATAGCCTCTGCCATATAGATCTCACCGAAACCGTTCAGTGCATCGGTTGCCTCCTGAAGGCGCATACCTGCGCAGTCAACCAGACCGATGACTGGTGAGCCGGTTTTCTGTGCAAACTGATATAGTCTTGCAATTTTTTTCGCATGCATCTCACCGATTGTTCCGCCCATCACAGATGCATCCTGGCTGTATACATATACCAGGCTGCCATTGATCACACCGTAACCAGTGATGACACCATCAGAAGGCGTCTCCGTGCTGGCCATGTTGAAATCGGTGCTTCTGGCAGTAATCTGTCCGCCGATTTCAACAAAGCTGTTCTCGTCCAGCAGAGAGGCGATTCTTGTGCCTGCTAAACTTTGTGCTGTGTTACTCATTCTTCAAACCTCCATCTTTCTATTCTCATTATAAAATTTTTAGCAAATTTTATACAAGTCTATCATATCTGTTTTTTCGTATTTTTTCAATAGTTTTTCGCTTTAATTTGTCAAAAAGCTATCAAAATACCTGCTGTTTATTAAACAGCAGGAATGCGGAATCAATACAGGAAAAGATGCAGCGGGATCCCGTTTTGATACTGCACTTCCGGTTCACCAAGGATCAGCGGCTGTAAATACACCATCATTTCTTCTGTCACATCATGTCCATCCGGTGTGATCCACTCCATCGGAACTTTCTTTTCGGCATTGGATACATCACAGACCGGAACTGCCATGTACCGTACACGGTAGGGATTATCTGAGATTCTCTCAACGGATGCCATCAGACCGCTGTTCCCTTCAATTGCGCACTGGCATGCTTTCATCCCGAGCATTCTGGATTCATTCAGGTCCGTTGCGCTTGCTATATGGCCGGCACAGCGCTGCATCAGATTCAGCTCAATGGAGCGAACCTTACATCCGATCCTGGTTCTTACCAGCTCTTCCAGGACTTTGGCAGAACCAGCGATATAGCTATGCCCAAACTGATCCAATGCGCCGCTTTGCACCTGCTCAGAAATATAATGTCCCTGCGTGTCATGGATTCCTTCACTGATCGCTACCACAACACTGTCTTTTTTCTGCAACTGTTCTCTTACATCCGCAAGGAAACGTTCCGTATCAAAAACAGATTCACAAAGATAAATCAGACTCGGCCCGTCACCGCCGTTTACTCTAGCAAGTGCTGAAGCAGCTGTCAGCCACCCGGCATTTCGTCCCATAACCTCAACGATCGTTACCGCTTTTGTCGTATATACATGACAGTCTCTCTCCAGCTCCGCAAAGGTAGCTGCAATATATTTTGCAGCTGAGCCGAATCCCGGACAGTGATCTGTTCCAACCAGATCATTATCAATTGTTTTGGGCGCTCCGATCACATGGATGTCATCAATCCCCTGCTGTGTGCAGTAAGCAGACAGTTTATCTACCGTGTCCATAGAATCATTGCCGCCGATGTAAATAAAATACCGGATCTCATGCCGACGGAAGACTTCAATAATTTTTTCAAACTGGGAAGCATCTTTCTTCAGATCTTTCAGTTTGAAACGGCAGGAGCCAAGTGCTGCCGCCGGAGTCTGCATAAGGAGAGAAATCTGCTGTGAACCACAGAGTGTTTCGCCCAGATTTACAAAACGTTCCTCTAACACTCCTTCAATTCCATTGATTGCCCCATACACGGTATCTACCATTCCCGATGACTGTGCACAGGACACAACTCCGGCTACCGTGGCATTGATCGCTGCTGTAGGTCCTCCGGACTGCGCCACTAATAGATTCTTCATGTTTCTTTTTCCTCCGTTTTGTGTGCTCTTTTCCCATTAGCATACCACAAATATTACAAAAATTCCAGATCTGTCTGAAAACAAGCAATTTCAGGCAGATACTTTTTCAAACTGGGACTGATACAGCTGTGCATAAAACCCTTTCTTTTCAAGAAGTTCCTCGTGTGTTCCCTTTTCCACAATATTGCCGTCTTTCATAACCAGAATCAGATCCGCATCGCGGATTGTGGAAAGCCGATGGGCAATAACGAAGCTGGTTTTGCCTTCCATCAGATTATCCATGGCTTTCTGGATCAGAATTTCGGTTCTTGTATCTACAGAAGATGTTGCCTCATCCAGAATCAGAATGCGATTATCGGCAAGGATTGCTCTTGCTATGGTCAGGAGCTGTTTTTGTCCCTGAGATATATTACTTGTCTCTTCGTTTAATACGGTATTGTAGCCGTCCGACTGTTGCATTATGAACTGATGAGCACAAGCGGCTTTGGCTGCTGCAATTACTTCTTCATCAGTGGCATCCAGCTTACCATAGCGGATATTTTCCATAATAGTCCCCTGAAACAGCCAGGTATCCTGTAAAACCATACCGAACATCTCCCGAAGTTCAGAACGGTTAAAATCTTTTACATTGTGTCCGTCAATTCGAATAGAACCACCATTTACATCGTAAAAACGCAGCAGCAGCTTTACCATAGTTGTTTTACCTGCGCCTGTAGGGCCGACAATCGCAATTTTTTGTCCTGCCTTGATGTCAGCTGAAAAATCACTGACGATGATTTTCTCCGGATCATAGCCAAAGCTTACATGGTCGAACGTAACAGCTCCCGAAAGTCCGGCGATTGATACCGGATTTTCTGCCATCAATGTTTCCTCGTCTTCTTCGAGAAATTCAAACACACGCTCGGATGCAGCTGCGGAGGACTGCATCATATTTGTAACCTGAGCAATCTGCTGAATCGGCTGCGTAAAATTCTTGATGTATTGGAAGAAAGACTGGATTTCTCCGACTTCAATATTTCCCCGAATCACCATAAATCCGCCTAAAATGGCAACGACTACATAGCCTAAATTTCCCACAAACCCCATAATCGGCATCATCATTCCCGAAAAAAACTGAGATTTCCATCCGGATTCATAAAGCTTCTGATTTGCCTTTTCAAATTCGTTTAACACATCTTCCTCTTTGTTGAAGGCTTTAATTATCGTTTGTCCGCTGTATACTTCCTCAACCTGCCCGTTTACGATGCCAAGGTATTTTTGCTGGAAACGAAAGTATTTCTGAGAGTGTTTCATGATAAAATTGATAATGAACATGGAAAGAGGCAGAATCAGTACCGCTGCAAGTGTCATCCAGCCGCTGATGGAAAGCATCATAAAGAATACTCCGAGCAGTGTTGTGACAGAAGTAATGAGCTGTGTGATACTTTGGTTGACCCCCTGCTGGAGCGTATCCACGTCATTCGTAATACGAGAGAGAACCTCTCCATAGGTTCTGCTCTCGAAATATTTCATCGGCATCCGGTTAATTTTCTTTGAAATTTCACGCCGCAGTGTATAGCTGACATCATTTGAGATTCCTGTCATTATCATCCCCTGCAAAATTGAAAAACCGGCACTGATCACATACAGACAAAGTGTAAAGAGTAATATCTGTCCGATTTTTTCAAAATTAATGCTGCCGGTTCCCTGTACTTTTTCCACCAGACCATTGAAGAGCTCCGTTGTAGCCTTACCAAGTACTTTGGGCCCTAATATGTTAAATAAGGTGCCGATCACCGCACAGATCATCATCAGGAAAAGCCGTTTTTTGTATTTTCCCATATAAGTAATCAGTTTACTCATCGAACCCTTAAAATCTTTTGCTTTTTCTCCCTGATTTCCTTTTTGTCCTCTCATGATTCCAATTCCTCCTCCCGGAGCTGACTTCTTGCAATCTGCCGGTATACCTCACAGTGTTCCAACAGCTCCTTATGCGTGCCGCTTCCTACGATTTTTCCGCCATCCAGCACAAGAATCCTGTCTGCATGGAGGATCGTACTGATTCGTTGTGCTACAATCAGAGTGGTTGCGTCCGCTGTTTCTTTTTTCAGTGCAGCGCGAAGTACTGCATCTGTTTTATAATCCAATGCAGAAAAACTGTCATCGAAAATATAGATTTCCGGATTTTTGGCAACAGCACGCGCAATAGATAAACGCTGCTTCTGTCCGCCCGAAACATTTGTTCCGCCCTGAGCGATGGGTGCTGCATATCCTTCATCCTTTGCGTCGATGAACTCCTTTGCCTGGGCAATCTGAGCTGCTTTATTGATTTCCTGTATTCTGGCATTCTTTGCTCCAAAACGAAGATTCGACTCAATGGTGCCGGAAAACAGTACTGCTTTTTGAGGTACATAACCGATACGCTCCCGCAGATCGGAGAGTTCCATTTCCTTAACATTTACTCCATCAATCAGGATTTCACCCTCCGTCACATCAAAGAAACGGGGAATCAGATTGACAAGTGTACTCTTTCCGCTTCCGGTACTTCCGATAAAGGCTACGGTTTCTCCTTTTTTCGCGGTAAAACTGATATTGCTCAGCACCTGTTCTTCAGCACCCGGATAAGAAAAGGAAACATTGCGAAATTCCACCAGCCCTTTCGTTTCTCTCTGCGGCCTTGTAAAATTCGCCGGCGAATGGATCGATACTTCTGTATCCAGTACTTCATTGATACGGCTTGCCGCCACGCCTGCTCTTGGAAGCATGACAGACAGAGATGAAATCATCAGGAAGGACATAATAATCTGCATTGCATACTGGATAAATGCCATCATATCGCCAACCTGCAGAGCGCCCTGGTCAATCTGATGTGCGCCTGTATAGACAATCAAAACAGATACACCGTTCATGATAATCATCATCATCGGCATCATGCAGGTCATCGCACGGTTTACAAACAAATTTGTTTTCATCAGATCTTTATTTGCTTTATCAAAACGCTGTTCCTCATGCTTTTCTGTTGAAAAAGCGCGAATCACAGGAATACCGGTCAGGATTTCCCGGCTAATCTGATTAATTCTGTCAATCATCGTCTGTAATATTTTAAATTTGGGCATCGCAACAATCAACAAAAATGCGATCAATGCAGAGATGGCAGCAACAGCAACGATCAGAATCCAGGTCATATGAGCACCAGTATGAAGCACTTTCATCACGCCTCCGACTCCCACAATTGGAGCATACAGAACAATACGCAGAATCATTGTGGTAACATTCTGTACCTGAGTGATATCATTGGTAGATCTTGTAATCAGTGATGCAGTGGAAAAATGATTCATCTCGGCGCTTGAAAAAGAAATGACTTTCTGATATACCGCATTTCTCAGGTCATGTCCAAGTTCAGAACCAATCCGGCTTGCAAGAAATGTCACCGTGATTGCTGCTGCCATGGCAAGCAGCGCCAGCACCAGCATGCGTAATCCAGACTTCAATATATAGTTCATCTGTATCCGATCGATTTCAAGTCCCTGCGACACATATTCCTGCTGTACATAAGCAATGGCAGACTGCGTTATAATGCTTCCGGGCATTTCTTCGATCCTGTTTCCGGCCTGTTCCAGCAATAGCTTCTTTTGTTCTTCTGAAATATCAGAAGGAGCAATTCCCTGCTCTTTTAGTGTTCCAGCAATAACCATGGTTCTGCCAAACACGTTATTTAAGCTTTCACGTTTCGTTTCTTTGATCTCTTTCAGGACATACAGATCCTGATCTCTCACATAGGCCTCTTTTACCTCTTCTGCTTCTACCTCTTCCATCAAAGCAAGCAGCTCATCCATAGCTGCTGCCCTGATCGTTTCCGGCACGGCATCTTTGATTCCCTTTTGCTGTATTCCCACATCTACGATATCTGATGTATAGGACGGCAGCGAAAGTTCACAATATGCCTGTAAAAACAAAAGGCAAAACACAAGAATCAGATATCCTGCATTTTTCTTCATGTACTTCAGCAATTTTGGCATGCTACTCTTCCTCCTTACAACAGCACTCTCTCATAAGAATCCTGGATTGTTTTAAATTCTCCTGGACTCTCGACAGATAATCCAGAAATTCCTCCCGTTCTTTTTCATTAAATCCATGCAGAGCGATTGTTTCGTTTTCCAGCAGTTCTCGCCAGATCTGCCCTTTCACTTGTTTCAGCTTGTCCGTCGCATAGACACGGATCGAGCGCTGATCTTTCCCATCCGGTCTTTCCTCCAGAAACCCGTTCTTTTCCAGACGTTTCACAGAGACCGAAACTGTAGACGGTTTTACGTGAAGCGCTTTACCAATCTCCACTGGCCTGGCTCCATCATGCATACTGACATATCCGATCAGTTCCATCTGACCGGGATGAATCCCGTACTCGCGGAAGCTTTGAAAGCCTCTGGCATGAATCATCCGGACGATATCCAGCAGCTTTTTCTGCAGTAGGATTTCTTCATTTCCTTGACACCCCATCATGATATACCTCCATGTTATTTAGTCGACTAACATAGTCTATCGTATCTGATTCTGTATTGCAATAGAATTGCCATCTTTTCACAATTTTTATATTTTTTTTAGAAATAACGAAGAACAGGAAATCTGTTGCGATACCTCCGAAAAAAAGTTATACTGAGTGTATCTGATGATTCGTTTTCTATTCATCAACAATACAAAAGGAGGAATTATTATGCAGTCTCATGCAGACAGCCGTCTCGGCACGGAGAACATATCAAAGCTGATGTTTCAGCTTGCCCTTCCAGCCGTGCTGGCACAGGTAGTGAATGTCCTTTACAACATTGTGGATCGTATTTATATTGGAAGAATTCCCAATGTGGGCGCCGCCGCACTCACCGGTGTCGGTGTTACCTTTCCGATTATTACAATCATATCTGCTTTTTCCGGATTTTCCAGCGGAGGCGGAGCACCGCTGGCTTCCATTGCATTAGGTCAGAATCAGAAGGAGCGCGCAGAAAAAATACTCGGTAACTGTACCTCCCTGCTTTTGTGCTGTTCCGTAATTCTGATTATGGTCTTTCTGATTTTCCAGAAACCTTTACTGTATCTTTTTGGTGCCAGCGACAACACCATAGGCTACAGTACTACGTATATTACCATCTATCTGGCCGGAACTTTCTTTGTTGAGCTGGCCGTCGGCCTCAACACATTTATCAGCTGTCAGGGTCAGGCAAGAACAGCGATGCTTTCTGTTCTCATCGGAGCTGTTGTCAATATTCTTCTGGATCCGCTGTTCATCTTTGTCTTTGACATGGGTGTTGCCGGTGCCGCCTGCGCCACTGTGATCTCTCAGGCTTTAAGTGCTGCATGGGTTCTTCGCTTTCTGACTTCAGACAGATCCGTAATACGTCTGCGTATATCACGTATGAAATTTAACAGATCTCTGCTTGGATCTGTCCTGGCACTTGGCGTCTCTCCTTTTATTATGCAGGCTACCGAAAGCGCTATCACAATTGTTATGAATCATGGACTTCAGGTATATGGCGGTGACCTCTATGTAGGTTCCATGACCATTTTACAGAGTGTTATGCAGCTGATCTTTGTTCCTGTCAGTGGATTCACCAACGGTGTTCAGCCAATCATCAGCTATAATTTCGGTGCCGGTCAGTTTGAACGTGTAAAGCAGACCATAAGACGAATGATTTCCATTACCTTCTGTGTTACATTCCTCTATGTTTTGACAGCAATGCTTTTTCCGGGTATTTTTGCCGGCATGTTTACCACGGATGCGGAATTGTTAGCCCTTGTTAAGAAAGTACTTCCTGTTTTCATCTCGGGTATGCTTATTTTCGGGCTTCAGTCCGGTATCCAGAGTTCGTTCCTTGGTCTTGGGCAGGCCAAAATTTCTCTGTTTATTGCACTGCTCAGAAAGGTAATCCTTTTGATTCCGCTTGCGCTGATACTGCCGCATTTCTTCGGTGTGATGGGCGTGTATTATTCCGAGCCAATCGCCGATGTAATTTCCGTTACCACAGCGGTTACCCTGTTCCTGCTGAATATTCGAAAAATTCTCTCCAGAGAAACGCTTGAAAAAGTAGCGAACACAAAAGATTAGATTCTCATCTGCTTTTTACTAAAAAACGGGATGTCACCTGAGAAAGGCACCATGCATAATCGATCTTATTAACATCGTATGCAGCATAAACAGGATATTCCATCAGGATCTCATTTCCAAGCGAATACGTGATTTTTCCGACAGGATCTCCCTTTTCGACCGGTGCTTTCAGTACTTCCGGCAGTTCATATGAGAGCTCAGGCTGTTCCCCTTCTTTGAGGAGCAGCAAAAGCTCTCTTTTTTGGTCCTGAACAGGACTCACCAGTGAAACTACCGATTTGCTCTCCCCAAGAATTCCGTTGTATTGCCCATCTATCACTTCCACCGGGTTTGCATACCAGTTATAATCAAGAACATTCCGATATTCATAATTAGCCAGTCCGTAATTCAGCAGTTTTCTGGCATCCTGCCATTTGTAATTTCGATTGTTCGGCCATCCGCAGGCCAGCAAGGATACGATCAGACGTTTCCCGTCTTTTTCAAGCGCACCTACATAGCAGTATCCGGCTTTTGATGTAAAGCCGGTCTTACCTGAGATTACGCCGTCGAGCATGGTCAGAAGCGCATTGTGATTGGTACAGTTGTAGACCTGAGTCTTATCGATATCCCAAAAGCTGTAGGATGAGGTACCGGTAATCGCAAGAAATTGTTCCGATTTTTCCGACTGATACAGACAGTACCTCATAATACGCGCCAGATCTGCTGCGGTTGTATGATGATCCCCATTTTCATCTGATTCATCCAGACCATTTGGTGTAACGAAATGCGTATTCTCACAGCCGATCTCTTCGGCTTTGCTGTTCATGAGATCAACGAAATCCTCCACCGTTCCCGACACACCTTCTGCCACCATAACTGCTGCATCGTTATGAGATTCCAACATCAGAGAGTACATCAGATCCTCCAGAATAAACTGCTGTCCCTCCTGTACACCAAGGTGGACCTTCGGCTGTTGTGAGGCCCGTTTGGATGCTGTCACAACCATTCCCATATCCCCTTGTTCAAGAGCCACAATACATGTCATTATTTTTGTCGTACTGGCCATCGCAAGGGGCAGATCACAGTCCTTACCGTACAATACCCTCCCGGAATCACCGTCCAGAAGGCATGCCGACACAGCATACAGTTCTTCTTTTGACAGTTCTTCTTTTGACAATTCTTCCTCTGCCCGGACGGGAACCCCACTGCTTAGGAATAAGCCAGGGATCAGAAGTACTGTCAGAAAAAGTTTTCTCATCCTTCCCATAATCATACGAAATCCTTTTATCCGGCATTCTCTCATCGAAAAATCCCCCAAAAAGCACAAACAACTGCTGTTCTATAATGTATGTAAATTCGTTCCTCATCATTCCATGGTTAAGTTTCTCAGTATTTTCCCACAAACTATTGACAGTATGCATAGTATCATGTATAATGCCGTTGTTTGTATAGTGTTACTAAACTTTTTGTTTATTTTTACTGAGATTCCGGACCGGAATTGCAGGGCTGTTCAGAAAGGACAGAATTTTATGGAAATCGGGAAGAAAATAAGAGATCTTCGCATAGGAAAAGGTCTTACGCAGGAGGAACTTGCTGACCGCTGTGAACTCTCCAAAGGTTTTATCTCCCAAATTGAAAATGACATTACCTCACCGTCCATTGCCACTCTGGTGGATATTCTCACCTGCCTTGGCAGTGATCTCACTTCCTTTTTCAGCGATAAAACGGATGAGAAGGTCGTATTTCAGGAAGAAGACTATTTTGTCAAAGCGGATGAGGAGCATGGCAGTCAAATCGCCTGGTTAATTCCAAATGCTCAGAAAAACAGAATGGAACCGATCCGTCTGACATTGTCCCCGGGAGGGTGTACTGATCCTGATCTTCCTCATGAAGGTGAGGAATTCGGCTACGTTCTTCAGGGCAGAGTTACCATTCACCTCGGCAGTCATCAACACAAGGCAAAAAAAGGGGATTGTTTCTATTATGAAGCATCCTGCACACACTATCTTGAGAACAAAGGAAAAACACCTGCTGTGATTCTCTGGATCAGTTCTCCCCCTTTTTTCTGATTCCTCCGTCTGTGTCGGAGCATGCCGGGCGTTTTACCCCGGCGAAAGAAACCGCAGAGTCAATTTACTATCCGAAAGGAGCATACTTATGAGTACTAAATTACTTGACCTGGTCAACATTACGAAATCCTTTGATGGAGTTGCAGTTCTGGATGATCTGAATCTGTACATCCGGGAAAATGAATTCTTGACGCTGCTTGGCCCCAGTGGCTGCGGTAAAACCACGACCTTACGTATCCTCGGAGGATTTGAAAATCCGGATACGGGGAAAGTTCTCTTTGACGGCAAGGATATCACCATGCTTCCGCCGAACAAACGACAGCTGAATACCGTTTTCCAGAAGTATGCTCTCTTCACACACATGACGATTGCGGAAAATATTGCTTTTGGTCTGAAAATCAAGGGAAAAAGCAAAGCCTATATCGATGATAAGATCAAATATGCACTCAAGCTGGTCAATCTGGAAGGATACGAGAATCGTTCCCCCGCTCTTCTCTCCGGAGGACAGCAGCAGCGGATCGCAATTGCCCGTGCGATCGTGAACGAACCCAAAGTTCTGCTTCTTGATGAGCCGCTCGGAGCTCTTGATCTGAAGCTTCGTCAGGATATGCAGTATGAGCTGATCCGTCTGAAAAACGAGCTGGGGATTACCTTTGTCTATGTCACACATGACCAGGAGGAAGCTCTGACAATGTCAGATACTATCGTTGTCATGAATCAGGGCTATATTCAGCAGATCGGTACTCCGGAAGATATCTATAATGAACCACAGAATGCATTTGTGGCTGACTTTATTGGAGACAGCAACATTCTGGATGGCATCATGATTGAAGATAAACTGGTAGAAATCCTTGGTGCAAAATTCCCCTGCGTTGATGTAGGTTTTGGTCATAACAAACCTGTGGATGTGGTAATCCGTCCGGAAGACATCGATCTTGTAAAACCTTCCGAAGGAACCATAACAGGACGAGTCACACATCTGATTTTTAAAGGCGTACATTATGAAATGGAAGTTATGGCAAACGGCTATGAATGGCTGGTTCATTCTACCGATATGTTCCCGGTAGGTGAAGAAGTCGGTATTCATGTGGATCCTTTTGATATCCAGATTATGAACAAGCCGGAATCTGAAGATGAGGAGGCGGTTTCTGTTGAAGAGTAATAAAAGGAAATGGCTGGCAGGACCTTATGCTGTATGGGCAGCCGGCTTTATCATCATCCCGCTGATTTTAGTGCTGTACTATGCTTTGACCAATGAGGACGGCAGCGCAACGCTCGCAAATTTCAGTTACGTCCTGACAAAAGAAAATATGAAGGCGCTCGGCCTTTCCCTCTGGCTGTCTCTTGTCAGTACTGCGATTTGTCTTTTACTTGCGTATCCTCTGGCAATGATTCTGGCTTCCCGCAATGTAAACCAGACCAGCTTTATTGTTCTGATTTTTATTCTGCCCATGTGGATGAATTTTCTTCTTCGGACGCTGGCCTGGCAGACGCTTCTGGAAAAAAACGGAGTGATCAACAGCATTCTCTCTTTTTTCCATCTGCCCGGAATTGCAATTATCAATACTCCGGCTGCTATTATCCTGGGTATGGTGTACAATTTTCTGCCTTTTATGGTGCTTCCGCTTTACAATGTCCTGATTAAAATTGATAAGGACGTGATCAATGCCGCAAGAGATCTGGGAGCCAACGGTGTACAAACCTTCTGTAAGGTAACGCTCCCACTTTCCACACCGGGCATTGTCAGCGGTATTACCATGGTATTTATTCCTGCCCTCACTACCTTTGTTATCTCAGATCTGCTCGGAGGCAGTAAGATTCTGCTGGTAGGCAATGTTATTGAACAGGAATTTAAGCAGACAAACAACTGGAATGCAGGAAGTGCGCTTTCTACCATCCTGATGATTTTCATCATCCTTTCCATGGTAATCACAAACAAATACGATAAAGACGGGGAGGGAACAGCGTTTTGAAAAAGAAACTGGAAAAAATCTATATGGCGCTGATTTTTATTCTTTTATACGCGCCGATTCTTACTCTGATCGTACTGTCATTCAACTCCTCAAAGACCCGGGCCAAATGGGGCGGATTCACTTTGAAATGGTACAGTTCTCTCTTTGCAAATGACGAGATCATGAACGCGTTGTACACAACACTTGTCATTGCACTCGTCGCCTCAGCAGTTGCCACTTTGCTTGGCACCATGGCTGCTATCGGTATGAACAGTATGAAAAAAAGAAGCCGAACGATCTTTACCGGAATCACAAACATTCCGATGTTGAATGGCGAAATAGTCATGGGGATTTCTCTGATGCTGCTTTTTATCATCTGCAAAATTCAGCTTGGATTCGGCACAATTCTGCTGGCTCACATTACCTTTAACATTCCTTATGTAATCCTGAGTGTTATGCCGAAACTAAAGCAGACCAGCAAAACCACCTACGAGGCAGCGCTTGATCTCGGAGCCTCTCCTTTATATGCATTCTGGAAAATCGTTTTTCCCGATATTATGCCTGGTGTTACTTCCGGTTTTTTGCTCGCATTTACCATGTCTCTGGATGATTTTGTTATTACTTATTTTACAAAGGGACCTGGTGTTGATACGCTTTCCACTAAGATTTATTCAGAAGTCAGAAAGGGAATCAAACCGGAAATGTATTCCCTCTCCACCATTCTCTTTGTTACCGTCCTCGTTTTACTGATTCTTGTCAATGTATCACCATCCGACAAATCTGTAAAAGAGAGTGAAAATAAAGACGTAAAAAACACCCGAAAGCAAACCCGTATTTTCTCGCGCCGCATGATTTTCGGACGAATCATCCCTGTACTGATTGTACTTGTCATTGCAGGCGGAGGAATCTATTACGGCAGCAAAAATGTGACTGCCGGAGACAATCAACTGATTGTTTATAACTGGGGCGAATACATGGATCCGGAAGTCATTGATCTGTTTGAGGAGGAAACCGGAATCCATGTAATCTATGAAGAATACGAAACAAACGAAATCATGTACCCGAAGATCAAATCCGGTGCTGTAGCCTATGACCTGGTATGTCCCTCTGACTATATGATTCAGAAAATGATTCAGAATGATCTGCTGATGCCGATTAATTTTGATCATATTCCCAACGCCGTGAACATTGGGAATATATATTATCAGAAGTCCGAGGAATTTGATCCTGGAAATCTGTACTCCATCCCTTATTGCTGGGGAACTGTCGGGATTCTTTATAACAAGACGATGGTGGATGAACCGGTGGATTCCTGGTCCATTCTGTGGGATACAAATTACAGGGACAGTATTCTGATGCAGGACAGCGTAAGAGATGCATTCGCTGTCGCTTTGAAATCGCTGGGATACTCTCTGAACTCCACAAATATCCGTGAGCTGACGGAAGCCAAAGATCTTCTGATCACTCAGAAACCGCTGGTACAGGCTTACGTTATCGACCAGGTTCGCGACAAAATGATTGGAAATGAGGCAGCCCTTGGTGTTATTTACTCCGGCGAAGCAATTTTTACTCAGCAGGAAAATCCGGATCTTGAGTACGTTGTACCGAAAGAAGGATCCAACGTCTGGATTGATTCCTGGTGTATTCCCAAAAATGCACAGCATGTGGAAAATGCCGAACAATTTCTGAACTTCCTTTGCCGCCCGGATATCGCACTCATGAATTTTGAGTATATCACTTATTCAACACCAAATGAATCCGCCAGAAAATTGATTGACGATCCCGAAATCCGCGACAGTCAAATCGCTTTTCCGGATGATTCTATTCTCGATCGCTGTGAAACTTTCACCTATCTTGGCGAAGATGTCGATGAGGTATACAATCAGCTGTGGCGTGAAGTCAAATCTCACTGACCTGTTGTTTATATGAAAAAGAAAGAGCCTGACTTTGGCGAATCTGTGATCACCAAAGTCAGGCTCTTTCTTTTTCATCTGCTGTTTTTTCAAGCATTCTCATATTTTGCAGACATACTAAAGAAAACAAAACCAATCACAAACATAAACGCAAGCATTCCAACACCTACTCTTGAGGTACCGGAAAGTTTCGTTGAGATTCCCATAACGGTAGTGCCCATAAATGCCGCGCCTTTTCCGAAAATATCGTAGAATCCGAAATACTCTCCGGAACGGTCTTTGGGAATAATCTTCGCAAAATAGGAACGTGACAGTGCCTGAACCGCTCCCTGAAATACAGCAACGCAAACTGCAAGAAACCAGAATTCCCATGCCTTATCAAGCTGCAGCGCAAACAGTGTGATGAAAAAGTAGCCGCAGATACATACCTTAATAAGATTACTGTTACGGAATTTACCGGCAATCTTACCAAAGAAAATGGAACAGGGGAACGCGACGACCTGGGTTAGAAGCAACGCAAGCACCAAATCCGTATCGGAGATTCCAACATCTTTTCCATAGGAAGTGGCCATATCAATAATTGTATAAACGCCATCAATGTAGAAGAAGAATCCAAGGAGAAAAAAGAGGATCTGCTTTTTCGTTCCGATCTCCCGGATCACACTTCCCATCCGGTCAAAGGTATCTTTCAGCGGATGTTCGTCTGCTTTTCGTTCAACATAATGAATCTGACGATAATTTTTCAGAAGAGGAATCGTTGTTGCCGTCCACCAGGCTGCATTCAGGAAAAATGCAATCACTGTCGCAGTGGCTGTACTAAGCTCGATTTTGTCAGCTCCGAGGATCAATACGAGAGAAATCGAAAACGGAATACAGCTTCCAATATAACCCCAGGCATATCCGTTGGATGAAACTTCATCCATGCGCTCCTCTGTTGTGATATCTGTCAGCATAGAATCATAGAAAATAAGACTCAACTGGTATCCTGTCTTAGCAATCGCAAAAATCATCAAAAAAGCCAGCCATTTACTGGCAAAACCAATCGCCATGCATCCAATTACGCCAACCAGAAAGCTTCCAAAGAAAAACGGCTTTTTGAAATTCTTCCGGTCAGCCATCGTTCCGAAAATTGGGCCGAGAATCGCCACCAGAACGGTTGCGATGGACAAGGTAAAACTTAAATATGCTGTGGAATCACTGTTGGAAATTCCATTTGCAGAAGCGATATTTTTGAAAAAAATTGGAATTATCGTTGTGCAGAGCATTGTAAATGCGGAATTTCCCACATCATACAGCACCCATTGTTTCTCAAGTTTTGTCATCTTTGTTTTCATAGGTTTATTCTCCTGACATTCATAGCTTATATTCCTGTTTAATTATTCAAAATTCCGTTCAAACCGTGGAGAAAGAGATTCTGTGCCATGAAGTGCACGATCCAGGCGGATCAGTTCTTCCGGCGTCTCACAAAGTGCCTTCTGATACAGTGCGATCAGATTCCTGATGCCGATTCTGCATTTGGGATCAGGCTTTGCCGGCATAATTCTTCCTTCCATGGAATTATAGCAACCGACAAGCCTCATCCCCAGGCGAAGAATCTCTCTTGGTAACGGACATCGAAAAACGGTAACTCTCGTATACAATCTCATTCCTTTCAGACACTCCTCGATCTCCTGGCAGGAAACCATTGGAAAGCACTGATGGATGATCCGGTTACCTTCCGTATGAGGACAAATGGAAGCTGCCGGATGAAAGGTCAGGGGATTTTTTCCGTCCCGGATCATGAGACAGCGATCCAGATGGGTTTCAATTTTCGCGTGCGATACTTCCATTTGTTCCGTATACTGACCGATATAAGGATGACATGTGGAATCCAGCATGAAATGGCAGGCAAATCCGAAGAGATATGATTCCAGTGCCCCGGATGGGTGTTCCTGATAGAGACGAACGCCATTCGAAAAGAAAAGGGACGCTTTTTGGTTGTGCAGATCACTTCCCAGTTCCGATATGCGATTCTTTTTCAACGGGTGATAGTAAAAGAAAATATCCGGACCGTGCAGTCCGATCAGAAACAGCTTTTTGTTTTTCCTGATAATTTCCTTTAGATCTGCTGGAAGTCTCATGTATACTTCCCTGCCAAAACAGTCATGGGCATAGGTTGTCGGCATAGGTATTCCTCCTGTTTATTTTATCAGATATCCAGTTTTACCTGCATTTCTTCTTCCACTTCTGCCTTAAAATCTTCCATTTTCACCGGACTGATCTGTGGAAGATTTTCAGTCGAATCCACCCCGAAATTTCGAAGAAATTCTTCGGTCGTCCCAAAGACAATCGGTCGTCCCGGCGCATCCAGCCTGCCAAGTTCCTGAACCAGATTGTATTCTACCAGTTTATTGACAGCATGATCACTTTTGACACCGCGAATCTTTTCAATCTCCAGTTTGGTTACCGGCTGTTTGTAGGCAATGATGGAAAGTGTTTCCAGCATTACATCGGTTAAAACCGCTTTTTTAGGCTGAAGTGCAATATTTACCAGATAATCATAATATTCCTGTTTTGTGCACATCTGATAAGCATGGTCAAGTTCCACAATCCGGATTCCTCTGTTGTCAGCATTGTATGTGTCCATCATATGGTTCAGGATTCTAACGGTTGTCTCAGTATCATGTCCAATGGCCTTTGCAATCTTTTCGGGCTCCACAGAATCTCCCACAGCAAAAAGTATCGCTTCAATTGCCGCTTCCGCCTCTTCGATGCTCTCTGCTTTCTTTACCGGAACCTGTTCTGTTGAATCACTTTTCTTCTGTTGTTCCATCATCGTCTTCACCCTCGCTGTCTTCTTTCTCTGAATAAGGTACCACATAAGTACCTTCTTTTTCCAGGGACTCTATTTCAATCTCACCAAACAGTTTCTCCTGGCAGATACGAATCTTCCCCATCTTCATCAGTTCCAGAATTGCAAGAAAAGTTACAATCACCTGTACTTTACTGGCTTGTGCTTCCAGAAGGCTTTCAAATGAAAACTTTCTTTTCTCTACTGCATAACGTTCTACAAACGTCATCTTCTCCGGAAGACTGACTTCTTCCTTTTCGATTTTTCCGAATTTACTTCGAATCGGATCGATTTTGTCCTCCTGACGTTTCAGAATCGATTTGTAAACACCATACAGTTTATCAAGAGATACATTCTTTAGCAATTCACTGGTATCTACGGGAACACGGTACTCCAACACCTCTCTGGGAAGTGTTGCTTCTTTATAGACAGACCGGCTTGCCTCATTCATTCGATCTCTCAGCTCATAAGACATATATTTGTACATCTTGTACTCCAAAAGCTGCTGGACCAGTTCCGCTCTCGGGTCTTCCTCTTCCCCTTCCTCGTTGATCTCTTTGGGAAGCAGCATTTTACACTTAATATCCAAAAGAGTGGCAGCCATCACCATAAATTCACTCATCACATCCAGATCTTCTTTTTCCATCTGATGAATATAATCCAGATACTGATCCGTAATCTCCACTATGGGAATATCGTAAATATCAATTTTGTTTTTATCGATCAGGTGCAGCAGAAGATCCAATGGTCCCTCAAACACCGGCAGTTTCACTGGAATTGCCATACGATACCTCTTCTATTCTACCTTTCCAACTGACTATAATGCAAGCAAAATATATGTAAATCAAATCCAGATGTCCTCAGAGGTTACTGTTTGGAAGTCACATCAACAACCACCAATTCTCTTGGATTATGAATCCGGACTGGAATCGTGTGCTCTCCGATCCCCGCACTGATAATATGACATCTGTGTTCCCTATGATAAATTCCCCGGCAATATTCCGGAAATATACGGAAGTCCGGGCTTACCAGACCGCGATGAAGTCCAATATTTACTACCCCGCCATGATAATGTCCGGATAAGGTTAAATCTGCACCATAGGAAAAATACGTTGACTGATATCCAGGATGATGTGCCAGCAGTATCGTATACCGTTTGGGATCCGGCTGTCCAAATGCTTCCGTTAATTCCATGACAGGCAACGTCCCCCTGTAAAATCGATCATAATACTCTCTTTTCATCTCAAACCCGCAGATCCGAACCGGACAGCCATTCCATATGGTATCTGCAAACTCATTTTCCAGATATGTAATTCGCGACTCTTCGATTCGTTCCCAAAATTCCTGATACGCATTTTGATACACTTCGGGATATAATTTCAGACGATATTCATGATTTCCGCACGCATAATAAACCGGATAGGACTCTGACAACCGGATGGCCGTCTCCAGACCCGGATCCAAAGCTTTTCCCGGTTTTGCCACGATCTGATCTCCTCCTATAAGAACACCATCCGGATGTAAAGATGCAATGCTATCCAGAAGGCTTTCATTGCAGGATCCAAATTCTATATTATGAAGATCACTCAAGAACACCAGCCGGAAATGACCTTTTTGCGGAACCTTTCCGGCCGGAGAAATAATATTATAAAATGTTAACTTAAACTTTTTCATAGTATTTATTATAACAGTCCCAATGCCTGTTTGGCAAGCTGATCTGCAATCTCGTTGTAAATAACACCGGAATGACCTTTCACCTTATGAAATGTAATTTTGATCTTTTTTGACGCGTCCAGGTAAAACTCGCGATACTGCTTTGTTCCTTCTTTTTTCGTCTGCCATTCGCCGTTACACCAGCTGGCAATTCCCTGATAGTCATGGTAGATCTCCAGTTTCGGAATTCTTTGTTCCAGTGCGTACTTCATGGCGAGTTCAGATCCTTTGATTTCACCTGCAACATTTCTCATGGAAGAAAGCACAGGATCTTCATATTTTTCTTTAAAATGTAATTCTTTTCCCTGCCACAAAAAGACGACTCCACAGGAAAAAGCTCCCGAACCAGGATGATAGCTGCCATCCACATAGGCAATCGCACTATCTGTTCGCTCCAGGTCATCTTTTTTTTCATCTTCCAGGCACACTTTTTGCGAATTGTCTTCAGACAGGAAGCTTCCCATAAATCCTTTTGCTTCCTCCATCGTTTCAAACCCTTTATAAACAGCACCGGAATAACCCTGCACCTGTTTTTTGCACTCTTCCCAGGTTGTGTAGATCCCCGGGATTCTTCCGTTTTTTACTGCATAGTAGTTCTTTTTTGCCATGTAGCATCTCCCTTTTTCTGCTCCCTAATTCATGCAGCGCCCTGTGCGAAGGATTCCAGCGCACGTTTCACATAATCCAAAAATCCTGCCTTTTCGACATCCTCCTCATAGAGAATTGCTACAGAACCAATTTCAGTTCCTTTCAAACGATATACAATTCTGCCTGCGTGTTCCCCTTTTTTAACCGGGGCTTTCACTTCTCCGGGCAGCTCAATTTCCTTTTCAATTTCGCTGAAATTCTCTCCGGATACCGAAAGATAGCGGAATTCTCCATCGCATCGAACTGCCGCCTGATCTTTTCTTCCATTTACAACAGAAACATTACTTAAATCTTCGTCGTTTGCATCTATGTAAAGTGTACACTTGCCAAAACCATAATTCAGCATGGCAGCAGCATCTGAAAACCGCACCTTATAATCAGGAGCACCCATCACCACTGCGATCAGTGTAATTTCACTTCTCTTCACAACCGCTGAAACACAGTACTTCGCGACCTGTGTGCTTCCTGTTTTCAGTCCGATGCATCCATCATATCCGCGAATCAGTTTATTGGTATTTGTGAGAGTAAATCTTTTGGTCTCCCGTGCCGTCACATGTGTAATGTCCTCCATCCAGATGGAGGAATATTCCAGGATCTTGGGATATCGCCGTATCAGTTCCCGGGACATCAATGCCACATCATGTGCCGAAGTATAATGATTTGCGGAATCTGTCAGGCCACAACAGTCCTCAAAATTGGTATCGTTCATTCCAAGTTCTTTTGCCCTTTCATTCATTCTTCTGACAAATTCACTTTCTGTGCCTGCTATATGTTCCGCCATAGCCACTGACGCATCATTTCCGGATGCAATCACAATACATTTGATCATCGTCTCGACGGTTTGCTTTTCTCCCTCTTCCAGAAATACCTGCGAGCCTCCCATACTCTTTGCATAAGCACTTGTGACCACTTCGTCTTCCAGCTTCAGATTTCCTTTTTCCAGTTCATCAAAAATCAAAATCAGCGTCATGATCTTTGTAATACTCGCTGGGCTTCGCTGCTCGTCTGCGTTCTTCTGATAGATAATTGCTCCAGTACTTTCTTCCATCAGCAAAACAGACGGGGAAGATAGCCCAAGATCAGGATCTTCTTTGGATGCCATCTCCTCCGTCTGTTTGTTTTCCGTTTTCTCTTCGGGTTCCGCATCCGCCTGAACCGATATACAAAAGATCAGTACTATCAGCAGGCAAATCGAGTAAATACATGCTCTCTTTCTCATACACTCCCCCTGAACCGGATTTTTCACAGAATCTCTTCTTTTTATTGACCGTCTGTCATCCTCTTCGTAATAGAATGTATGAACTCTTTTTCAGAATAATGACTGTTTCTTCTGTTCCCGCTGTCATTTTCAAAGCAGCGGAGCAAGCAGTTTTAATATGCCGCGGAGTGCACGTACAAGAAAGTTTTTCTTTCGGCAAAAGTCCATATTAATCTGTTCACACACCGGAAAGGTATCAAGTGCATCTTCCTTTACCTGCATCACTGCTTTGGACTGATACATCCAGACTCCACATTCAAAATGCAGATACATGCTTCGGTAATCCACATTGATTGTTCCGACTGTAGCCACCTCATCATCGCACACGAAGCATTTGGAATGGATGAATCCCGGAGTATACTGATAAATCTGGACACCAGCCTCAATCAGCTGTTCATAGTATGACTGCGTCAGTACAAACACCATTTTCTTGTCCGGAATTCCAGGTGTCACTATCCTGACATCCACACCCCGTTTCGCGGCAAGCGTCAGTGCAATGAGTGTTTCGTTATCCGGAATCAGATAGGGAGTAAAAATATACAGATAACGCTTTGCATGAGAGATCAGATTCAGATAGACGTGTTCCCCTACAGTTTCATCATCAAATGGGGAGTCTCCATAGGGCTGAACAAATCCGTCGTTCAAGAAGCGTTCTTTATGATATTTTTCCGGACGATAATCCTCAAAAACGCAGTCTGTTCTGGTAATCGCAGACCAAAGCTGAAGAAACATCACTGTAAAGCTCCAGACGGCTTCGCCATGAAGACATACACCGGAATCTTTCCAATGGCCAAACCGTTCCTTCTGATTAATATACTCATCTGCCAGATTAATTCCGCCTGTGAAGCCGGTATGTCCGTCGATCACTGCGATTTTTCGGTGATCCCGGTTATTCAGTACCACATTGAGTACCGGACGAAACTGATTGAACGCCGCACATTTGATACCTATACTCTGAAGTGCTTTATAGTATTGATATGGCAGTGTTGTCACACAGCCAAAATCATCATAGATCAATCGGACATCCACACCATTTTGCGCCTTTTTCTTCAGTATCTCCAGGATCGTATCCCACATATATCCCTCACTGATTATGAAATACTCCAGAAAAATATAGTGCTCTGCTTTTTCCAGTTCTTCCAAAAACCGCGCAAACCAGTCTTCACCCATGGGATAGTATTCCGTCTCTGTATTTTGATATACCGGGGCATTTGCGTAACGATCAAGATATTCTGACTGGCTTGCAATCAGAGAGTCTTTTCCGGACAATGCACTTCTTGTCTCTTCTTTTTCCAGGAGAATCTCTCCCTGCGACAGAAGGACTTTATCGTAAGTTTCCCGAAACCGGTGCGCGATTTTTGAATGGCCGAAGACACCGTAAAGGCAGATTCCCATCACAGGAAAAGCAAGAATACAAACTGACCACATTAGCTTATATCCTGGATTCATTCTCTGATTCACAATATAAAAAACCATTAGCAGGGCAATGATTGTCGAAACATAAGTGATGTAAACCGAGCGTTCATTGAGTTTGAACATGATTACAACGATCCACAGAAATTCAAGGATTAGCGCAGCCGCTATCACAACAACTCTGCTGGTGAGAAGTTTCAGAATCTTTTTCAACAAAAGAAATAATTTGTTCAGTATTTTATACAGAATCTTCATTTGTCACCGCCTTATGATTAAAAATCCCCGGTTGAAAGAGTTCACCGGGGATCTTTGCACATTAATTATACTTACGTTTTCTGGCAGCTTCAGATTTTTTCTTTCGACGAACGCTGGGTTTTTCGTAATGTTCTCTCTTACGAATTTCCTGCTGAATGCCTGCCTTTGCACAGCTACGCTTGAATCTGCGTAAAGCGCTGTCCAACGTCTCGTTTTCTTTAACGATTACATTTGACATAGTCTCACACCTAACCTCCCTCCAGTTGTAGATTGTGCATAATACAACTGTATGGGTATTTTTTTTGCACTGTTATTATTATAAC
>JALEOU010000073.1 GCA_022766945.1 Fusicatenibacter sp.
GTAAGGGCAGGGATGGTCAAGATAAACAGGAAAAAACGTGCCGTAAAACACAGCACGTTAAGGAAGCCGTGGAAAGGGATGTTCCGAAAACAATATGCCACAAGGCTGCGGTAGGTGAGAACTATAATTCGACGTGGGACACCATGAAGATCATAATCAGTAAAGATTTATTTGAAAATAGGATAAAAGATGGAGCCGGTCTGGATGAAGGATACTATTAAGATGGAGTATGCTGACAGAAATGGGAAACGAAACGACCTATGATAGCCAGCCAGCGATTATTCTGAAAGCAAATTGAAAGTCGACATGAAATATTGCGAAGAAATCATAATCGGAAAGTAGAAAAACGGGAAAAGGTCCACTGCATATTTTCTCATATGAATGGAAATAAAAAAGCTCCTTTTATCACAGGAGCTTTTTAGCAGTTCGTAGGGGAATCGAACCCCTGTTTTCGCCGTGAGAGGGCGACGTCTTAGCCTCTTGACCAACGAACCATAGATGCTTATAAATACAACCAATAAAGAAATACTTCAAACAAAGAAGCTTTCAGCAGTTCGTAGGGGAATCGAACCCCTGTTTTCGCCGTGAGAGGGCGACGTCTTAGCCTCTTGACCAACGAACCGTACTTGCTTATAATACACAATAAGTCATAAAAAAGCAAGCTTTATTTTTGAAAAAATATAACATATTTAAACATTATAATATGATACATAAGTGATATAAAACGCAGATTGGTGGGGAAAAGGTACTGGTTTTTTTGATTGATCTGTGTTATGATCAATGGGCAAACAAATGTTCTGAATGGAGGAGAGAATTTGAAACAGTACAGAGGAGCCATTTTTGACCTTGACGGAACGCTTTTGGATTCCATGGGGGTCTGGCGTCAGATTGATATTGATTTTCTTGGAAGAAGAAACCTGGAAGTCCCGTCGGACTATCTGGAGGCAATCACACCGCTTGGGTTTGAAAAAGCAGCGGAATATACGATAAATAGATTTGGATTTCGGGATACGCCGCAGAAACTGATCGAGGAGTGGCATCAGATGGCGATCGATGCATATACCAGTCAGGTTGAAATAAAGCCGGGTGTTGGAGCATATCTTGCCCGGCTGAAAGGGAAAGGAGTCAAAATTGCAGCTGCCACCTCATCTGATCGCGAACTGTTTTTGCCTGCGCTGAGGAGAAACCGGATTTACGATTATTTTGATACATTTGTTACAGTAAGGGAAGTGAGCCGTGGAAAAGGATATCCGGATATTTATATCAAAGCAGCTTATGATCTTGGTTGTGATCCGGAAGAATGTGTGGTATTTGAAGACATTCTTCCGGGTATTCTGGGAGCGAAAATGGGAGGATTCACAACCGTTGGTGTCTATGATGAAAACAGTGTACATAAGGAGAGTGTGATGCGTGATGCTTCTGACCTCTATATTACCAGCTTTTCGGAACTGCTGGAGCATCCGGAGATCGATTTTTATAAGTCAGGGGACTAAAAGTATATTCTTGCCAGTTTTGGGGAAAAAGTGTTATAATAGCGACGCTGTCTTATGGGAACCGAACTTTGAACAGGGAAATGTGATTGAGATCCGGCTGTTTTGATGCAGCCGTCAGTAAGGAGTAACTTATGCCGAAAAAAGAAACTTATGATGCCAGCAGTATATCTGTGCTGGAAGGCCTGGAAGCGGTGCGCAAGCGGCCGGGAATGTATATCGGAAGCACATCGAGAAAAGGTCTGAATCATTTGATTTATGAAATTGTAGACAATGCAGTGGACGAGCATCTGGCCGGATACTGCGACAGAATAGAGGTAGTGCTCGAAGCGGACGGATCCTGTACGGTGACGGATAATGGACGCGGTATACCGGTTGGGATGCATACGAAGGGAGTTCCTGCGGAACGACTGGTATTTACAACTCTTCATGCCGGAGGTAAATTTGACAATCAGGCTTATAAAACCAGCGGAGGCCTTCACGGTGTGGGTTCTTCTGTTGTTAATGCACTTTCCGCATATCTGGACGTGCAGATCAGTCTGGATGGATATGTTCATCACGACAGGTATGAAAGGGGGGGTCCGGTTGTGGAACTGGTCGATGGACTGCTCCCAAAGGTTGGCAGGACGAAAACTACCGGTACAAAAATTAATTTTCTGCCTGATGATGAGATTTTTGAAAAAATTCGTTTTTCTTCTACAGAGGTAGAGAGCCGTCTGCATGAAACGGCATATCTGAATCCAATGCTCACGATCGAATTTGAGGACAGGAGAGATGGGAAGGCAGAACATATTACCTTTCACGAACCGGACGGTATTGTGGGATTTGTGAAAGACCTGAACAAGAAGAAAGAAACCATTCACGAACCTGTTTACTTTCACGGAGAATCCGAGGGAATTACAGTAGAATGTGCTTTTCAGTATATCAATGAGTTTCAGGAGAATGTTCTTGGGTTTTGCAATAATATCTATAATGCTGAGGGAGGAACACATCTGACGGGGTTTAAGACGACCTTTACTACCGTCATGAACAGCTACGCAAGAGAACTTGGCATTTTAAAAGAGAAGGATTCCAACTTTACCGGAGCAGATATCCGAAACGGAATGACTGCTGTGATTTCGATTAAGCATCCGGATCCGCGTTTTGAGGGACAGACTAAGACAAAGCTGGATAATCCCGATGCCGCAAAAGCAGCCGGAAAAGTGACGGGAGAGGAAGTTCCGCTCTACTTTGACCGTAACCTGGAGATATTGAAAAATGTGCTTGCCTGTGCAGAGCGTTCCGCCAAAATCAGAAAATCAGAAGAGAAAGCAAAAACCAATATGCTTTCCAAACAGAAATATTCCTTTGATGCCAACGGAAAACTGGCTAACTGTGAAAAGAAAGATCCTTCTCTGTGTGAGATTTTTATTGTCGAGGGAGATTCTGCAGGCGGCTCTGCAAAGACGGCAAGAGACCGTAATTTTCAGGCGATTCTTCCGATCCGCGGAAAAATATTGAATGTGGAAAAGGCAAGTATGGATAAAGTCCTTGCCAATGCGGAAATAAAATCCATGATCAATGCGTTTGGATGCGGTTTTTCCGAAGGATACGGGAATGATTTTGATATTACAAAGCTGCGTTATGATAAAATCATCATCATGGCAGATGCGGATGTGGATGGTGCACACATCTCCACATTGCTGTTGACTTTGTTTTACCGGTTTATGCCGGAACTGATCTATGAGGGACATGTTTATATTGCCATGCCTCCGCTTTATAAAGCGATGAGTTCGAAAGGAAAAGAAGAGTACCTCTATGATGATAAAGCACTGGAGAAATATCGGAAAACGCACAAAGAGAAATTTACGCTTCAGCGGTATAAAGGATTGGGAGAGATGGATCCGGAACAGCTCTGGGAGACAACACTGAATCCGGAAACCCGTTTATTAAAGCTGGTGGAGATTGAGGATGCCCGCATGGCTTCGGATGTCACAGAGATTCTAATGGGTACGGATGTATCGCCCCGTAAGGCTTTTATCTATGAACATGCAACGGATGCGGATCTGGACGTATAAGGAGGGCAGAAGAGAATGAAAGAAAAATCGCAGGATCAGATTATACGGACAGAGTATTCCGAAGTGATGCAGAAGTCATATATTGATTATGCAATGAGTGTCATAATTTCCAGAGCACTTCCCGATGTGCGGGACGGTTTAAAACCGGTACAGCGCAGAACTTTGTATGATATGTACGAGTTGGGTATTCAATACGACAAACCATACCGAAAATGTGCGCGTATCGTGGGGGATACCATGGGTAAGTATCATCCGCACGGCGACAGTTCTATCTATGAAGCGCTGGTGGTTCTGGCACAGGATTTTAAAAAGGGACAGACACTGGTGGATGGTCATGGGAACTTTGGCTCAATCGAGGGAGACATTGCAGCAGCCATGCGTTACACGGAGGCGCGCCTTGAGAAGATTACACAGGATGTCTATCTGAAGGACCTGGATAAGGATGTCATCGACTTTATGCCGAACTTTGATGAGACAGAAAAGGAGCCGGTGGTTTTGCCGGTTCGTGTGCCCAATCTCCTGCTCAATGGAGCCGATGGAATTGCGGTTGGTATGGCGACCAGCATACCGCCTCACAACCTGGGAGAGATTGTTGATGCGGTGAAAGCCTACATGGAGAATAATGATATCACGATTCAGGAACTGATGCGATACATCAAAGGCCCGGATTTTCCTACCGGAGGCATTGTCGTAAATAAGGATGAGCTTCTTTCGATATATGAAAAGGGTACCGGTAAGATCCGAATTCGCGGAAAAGTCGAAGTAGAGAAATCAAAAAACGGAAAACAGTGTATTGTGATCACAGAGATTCCCTATCCTATGATTGGTGCCAATATCGGTAAGTTTCTGAATGATGTGGCAGGACTTGTGGAGTCGAAAAAAGCTCCGGAAATAACAGACATCTCGAATCAGTCTTCCAAAGAAGGGATCCGTATCGTTCTGGAGCTAAAAAAAGGTGCGGAGCCAGAACGTATCATCAACCTGCTGTATAAAAAGACAAGACTTGAGGATACCTTTGGCGTGAATATGCTGGCGGTTGCTGAGGGAAGGCCAGAGACGTTAAACCTGAAACAGATCATTGAGTATCACGTGGATTTCCAGTTTGAGGTCGCCACAAGAAAATATCAGAATCTGCTGCGCAGGGAGATGGATAAGCGAGAGGTTCAGGAAGGACTGATCAAAGCTTGCGATGTAATTGATCTGATTATAGAGATTCTGCGTGGGAGCAAAACGCAGAAGCAGGTGAAAGATTGTCTGATCATGGGAATCACGGAAGGAATCCGGTTCAGAACAAAGGCAAGCGAAAAGAAGGCGGCCCAGTTATGCTTCACAGAGCGCCAGGCAACGGCCATTCTGGAAATGCGGCTTCAAAAACTGATCGGTTTGGAGATGGAGGCACTGCTTAAAGATCATGAAGAGACTCTCGCAAAAATCAATCGCTATGAGGATATTCTGAATCATTATGACTCCATGGCACAAGTCATTATGGAAGATCTGGATCGAATTAAGAAAGAATATGCGAAAAAACGTCGTACTGCGATAGAGAATGCGGAGGAGGTTGTTCTTGAGGAAGCCAGAGTGGAGGAAATGGATGTGGTGTTCCTCATGGACCGTTTTGGCTATGCAAAAACCATCGATGTGTCGGCTTATGAAAGAAATCAGGAGGCCATTCTTTCTGAAAATAAATTTGTGTTCCGTTGTCGGAATACAGATAAGATCTGTGTGTTTACTGATCTGGGTCAGATGCATACAGTCAAAGTGCTTGATATCCCATATGGGAGATTCCGGGACAAAGGTACGCCGATTGATAATCTCGGAAATTACAGCAGCCAGAAAGAACAGATGGTATATGTGGACGCTCTTTCTAATATAAAGAATCAGAAATTATTATTTGCCACCGCAACTGGTATGGTAAAAGTGGTGGATGGCTCTGAGTTTGATGTGGTGAAACGTACCATTGCAGCAACGAAATTATCCGGCGAGGAAGACCGGTTGATTCTTGTGGGAATCTTCGGAGAAAGCGATTACGTAGTCCTGCAGACAAAAGGCGGTTATTTCCTTCGCTTTTCAGCAAGCGAGGTGCCGGAAAAGAAGAAAGCTGCAGTGGGTGTAAGGGGAATTCGCCTGAATGAGAACGATCAGGTAGAACATGCTTATTTGCTGGAGAGCCGCATGGAATGTACGATTATGTATCATGAGAAACCCATAACACTTAACAGTAAGGTGAAATTGGCGAAAAGGGATACGAAAGGTACGAAACTGAGGGTGTAAATTTGACAGGCGGAAAGGAGGCACGACATTGCTGATTGTGATTCTTAGTATTTTTCTCTTTGTCTGGTATTTATTAGAGCTTAGAAGCCGTGATGAGATGGCGTGCCTCTATCCGGCATCGCTTCTTGACACGGGTGAAATCCTGGTTCTGGGAATCTTCTGGCAGTATGCAGTGGATCTGTTATTGCTGTTTCTGGCGAAAATCAGGCCGGAGCAGTATCAGATGTATATGGATCATCTGGCAGAGAGCGGGAAGTTTGAGATTACCTTTGGAGTGTTATTAAGCTCGGTCGTATTTGTCCCTGTTTTCGAAGAACATTTGTATCGGGGAGTTTTGTTCCGGAAACTGTGGGATCATCTGCCTTTTGCCTGGTGTAATGTGATACAGTCAGCGATCTTTGGATTGATGCATGGAAATCCCGTTCAGGCAGCCATTGCTTTTTTGCTTGGATTGTTGCTTGGATGGATGGCAGAATACTACCAGTCCATTTTTCCGTCTGTTTTTTTACATATGGTGATCAATCTGTTTGGATGGATGAACGGCGCGCTGCAGATCGGTAATTTCCAGAAAGGTATAATGGCAGCAGCAAGCGGGGCAGTCATTCTCGCAATGAGTCTTGGAAGAGAAGACAAGGAAGAAAAAAGAACAGACCGGCATCTTTCATGGAATGACCGGTCTGCTAAAAATAAAAAAAGCCGAAAATCAGACTCGAACTGACGACCCCTTCATTACGAGTGAAGTGCTCTACCGACTGAGCTATTTCGGCTTATGTGATTCAATTTCTGAATGACACAATGAATATTATAACGTATTTTGAAAAAAATGCAACAGTTTTTTAAAAAAAATTGCAGAAGATTTCTGTCAGCTGCAGTCAGGAGAAGAATATGTACAGCGAATTGGAAAAGAAAAATCTGGAATTACTGGAGCAATATTTCCGGGATGGATGTAAATGGAACTGTGTACAAAAACTCGGTGTGGAAATTGAACATTTTGTAGTGGATGATCGATCAGGGAAAAGTGTCCCTTATTATGGAGAACACGGTATTGGTCAGATTCTTCTGGAGCTAAAAGAATTGTATCCTCGCAGTTATACAGAGAAGGGCTGCCTGCTTGGCCTCTACAATGCGGATTATTCTGTAAGTCTTGAGCCGGCAGCTCAGCTGGAAATCAGTATTGCACCAAAAGACAGTGTATGTGTGATCCAAAAGATCTATGAGAGTTTTCTATCCCAGATGGAACCGGTTCTGAAACGTCACGGCTGTCATCTCGTGAATCTCGGTTATCAGCCAAATTCAAAGGTAAATGACCTGTCTTTGATTCCCAAAAAACGATACGCCTATATGGACAAGTATTTTTTGAAATCCGGTACCTGCGGAAGAAATATGATGAGGGGAACTGCTTCAACGCAGGTATCCATCGACTACTGCTGTGAACAGGATTTTGTGGAAAAGTATCGTTTGGCGTATCTGATTATGCCGGCACTGAAACTGCTTTCGGATAACACACCTGTTTTTGAAGGTGCTCCTTTTGAAGGATGCCTGGCCAGAACTTATATCTGGGACAGAGTAGATAAGGAGCGATGCGGGATTCTGCCGGGATTGTTTGAGAAAGATTTTGGATTTCATACGTATGCAGAATATCTATGGAATCTGAAACCAATTTTTCTTCCTGTTCCCGGAGGCTCTGTTTATACGGAAGATCAGAAAACATGTGAAATCTGGAGCGACCGCCTCTTGACAGAAGAAGATCTGGAACATATACTGTCCATGACGTTCCTTGATGTCAGGTTGAAGAATTATATTGAAATTCGAGGTGCAGACAGTCTGCCTGCTGCATATAGTATGGCATACACAGCACTGGTGAAAGGACTTACGTTTGAGAAAGGGGTCCGGGAAAAATTGCTGGAGGATTTTCCAATCTGTGAGTCTGACATCAGAAAAGCAGAGGCCTCTTTGCAGGAAAAAGGATTTGCGGGTGAAATCTATGGAATACCGGCAGACCAGTTCTGTGCAGGGTTGCTCGATGTAGCTGCCAATCATCTGGAATCCAGAGAAGCCGGTTATCTGGAACCGTTCCGACGTCTGACAGAAGAGAAGGTGACGCTTGGGCAGAAAATGAGGAGGGCCAATTGATGGATACGAAAACGATCCGCATGGAATATCAGAAGGAAATTGAAGAACGATACGAAGAAAACCGTACATCGGCGTTTGCGGTAAAGGACTATCTGGAGCATTCTTCTGTTGCGTATCATGGAAGATGTGTTCATACACTTCACATTCCAAAGATTTTTACCGAGAAGGAAACGGCATATTTTGAACAGATTGTTCACACGACTTATGGAATATTTGAAAAAATAATCAGGGAATATCTGAAAAATCCCCAATATCGAAAGTGTTTTCCATTTTCGAAAGAGCTGGAAGAATTGATTCTTGTACCGAATCTGTATGATTCTGTACTTCCGATTGCCAGATTTGACATTTTTTTTAATGAGGAAGATTACAGTTTTAAATTCTGTGAGATTAATACAGACGGTACCAGCGCTATGAATGAAGATTATGTGCTGAATCAGGCATTGGAGCTGAATATAACGCATCGGAAGATGAAAGAAAAATACAGATATCGCACCTATGAGCTTTTTGACAGTTGGGTGAAGACGTTTATGGATCTCTATGATACTTATGAGAAGAAAAAAGAGAATCCTTATGTGGCCATTGTGGATTTTATTCCTCATTGTTCTATCACGGAATTTGAAGAATTTCAGAGAAGATTTCAAAAAGTCGGATATGAATGTGAGATCTGCGAGATCACGGAGATGACATATCGCGATCATGTACTGTATTCTCCTTCGGGGCATCCGGTAGATGTCGTCTATCGCCGTGCAGTGACTACAGATGTAATGGAGAATTACGAACAGGTGCAGCCATTTTTGAATGCAGTGAAAAATCAGGATGTCTGCGTGATGGGATCTTTCTGTACACAGATCATTCACAACAAATGGTTGTTCAAGATCATACGTGAGGAGCCGACACTTTCCCTGCTGACAAAGGAAGAGCAGCGTTTTGTCATGGAACATATTCCCTGTACGAAGCTTTGCGAGGACAGCAATGCCTGCATGGAGGAGCTTCTTGGTGACAAGGAACGTTGGATTATCAAACCGCTGGATTCCTATGGTTCCCGTGGGGTTTTTGCAGGGGTTGACTATACCAAAGAGGAGTGGGAAGATATTGTCAGACGCCACGTGAATAAGGGATATATCTACCAGGAATACTGTCATCCTTATCGGACAGATAATATCTATTTTCCGGAGGAGCATCCGAAAATGAAGCCTTATACAAATATGTCAGGCCTGTTTGTATATAACGGGCAGTTTGCAGGAATTTATTCGAGACTTTCTGACGGCGGAATTATTTCTTCCCAGTATAATGAAAAGGCTGTTGCGACGCTGGTACTTGAGACGAATAGCGCAAAGAATGCATAAGATTTTTTGAAACTTTCAAAATAGTAACGAAATTTTTGCATTTTATCGGAAACATAAGCAAAAAATGAAAGAAAAACATTGACAAGCTCCAAAAAAGCAAGTATAGTTGTGAACTAAAGAAGAAAGGGGCTGTTGCCATGACGATGAAATATGAAAATCTGGAAGATAAGCTGAATCAGCTGGTAGAATACAGCATGAATTCCGGGAAGATTGATTTGGCTCTTTATACAGAATATGATGTAAAACGCGGACTTCGTGAGTCGACCGGCAAGGGTGTATTGACGGGATTAACTGAGATCTCGGATGTTATTGCTTTTGATGTGGACGAAGAAACAGGTGAAAAAGTTCCTGTGGACGGACGCTTATATTATCAGGGATATAATGTTGCAGAGCTGATTGAGGGAATGAATGGCAGAAGATTCGGCTTTGAGGAGATTACGTATCTGCTGTTGTTCGGTGAACTTCCGACAGCTGCACAGCTCGAGGATTTTAATGAGATCCTGAGTATTTATCGTGAGCTTCCCGATACATTTGTGCGGGATGTTGTCATGAAGGCAACCAGTAAGAATATGATGAATACATTACAGCGCTGTGTGCTGACATTGTATTCTTATGATGAAAAGGCAGATGATATCAGTATTCCGAATGTTCTGCGCCAGGCGCTAAGCCTGATTGCAAAAATGCCCCTGATCGCAGTTTATGGATATCATGCATATCGCCATTACCATGAAAATCAGAACCTGTTTATACGCAATCCGAAACCTGAGCTTTCCCTGGCAGAGAATATTCTGCAGATGCTGCACCCGGATGGACAGTATACAGAACTGGAGGCCAAAGTGCTGGATGTGGCGCTGATCCTTCATGCAGATCACGGCGGTGGAAATAACTCGACATTTACAACTCATGTTGTATCGTCCTCCGGTACAGATACTTATTCAGCCGTTGCCGCTTCCTTAAGCTCTCTGAAAGGGCCAAGACACGGCGGTGCAAATCTGAAAGTGATGGAAATGTTCGAGAACATCAAGGAGAATGTTGCGGACTGGGAAGATGAGAAAGAGCTCCGGAGCTATCTGATCAAGATGCTTGATAAAGAAGTTTTTGACCATACTGGTTTAATCTATGGTATGGGACATGCGGTATATACTCTGTCAGATCCAAGATGCGTGATCCTGAAACGGTATGCCAAAAAGCTCTCTGAGGAAAAGCATGCTGAGAGAGAGTTCAATCTGTATGAAGCGGTAGAACGTATTGCAGGAGAATGTATTGCACAAAAGAGACGTTTGCTGAAACCAGTTTGCGCAAATGTGGATTTTTACAGTGGATTTGTATATGCGATGCTTGGACTTCCCAAAGAACTTTATACACCGATTTTTGCTATTTCCCGTATTTCCGGCTGGTCTGCACACCGAATGGAAGAACTGGTGAATGAAGGAAAGATCATTCGTCCGGCTTATAAATACGTGGGACATCATAAAGCTTATCGCTCATTGGAAGAAAGAGAGTAAAAAATTGAGAAATAAAGAAAGCAGCTGATGCAAGTTGAATTGCAGCAGCTGCTTTCTTTATTTTCGAAGTTCCCGCTGGCGGGCTGAAAAGACACAGCCGCAATAGTCCTGGCGGTACAATCCATAGAGGTGAGAGAGTTCGATGGATCTCTGATAACCGTTTTTCTTTTTGAAATCGGAATTCAGGTAGGGAACACCATATTCCAGGGCAAGCTTTTCGCCGATTTGGTTGAGCTTATCAGCATTTTTCAGGGGGCTGATGGAAAGAGTGGTTGTAAAATAATCACAGTGAAGCTCTTTTGCTTTGGTCACAGCCGCCAAAAGGCGCATCTCATAACAGGTAAAGCAGCGCTCGCCGCCTTCCGGGAACTGTTCCATGCCGCGGGTCAGTTCATAAAAACGGTCACTGTCATAGACGCCCTGGCAAAAGGAGATTGGATATCGGGCCGGGAGCTCATGAATGAGACGCTGCTGTTCTTCCACACGTTTCTCGTATTCCGCGGGCGGATAAATATTCGGATTATAATAAAATACGGTAATACGAAAATACTGTGACAGGTATTCCAGTACATAACTGCTGCAGGGAGCACAGCAGCTGTGGAGCAAAAGTGTGGGTACAGAATCTTTCAGATTGGAAAGTGTTATCTCCAGTTCTTTTTGGTAGTTCCTTTTGTTTGCCATAAAAGTTGCCTTTCTTAGGGAGTATTTCGCAGGGTTCCGGTGTTTTGCGGCTTTGGTAATTTATTATATACGCCCGGATCATAATGTTCAAGACAGAATTTTGCATAAATTCCATCATCAGTTCTAACCTGGTTGCTGTTCCGACGGTAATCTTTCCGTGATTTACAGAACAGGGATGGAGTACATGACTTTTTGGAAGCGGCGTCATATTATATTCTGAAAACGTTGATTCGCAGAACCGAAAAAGAGTGTGATTTTACGGTCTGCCTTATGGGAGGATTTTGCATGGGAGCGTTACTGGAACTTGAAAATATATCACTTGCCTATCACACTATGGAAGGAGAAACGCCTGCGATCAGTAATCTTTCCTTTTCGGTGATGGAAGGTGAATTTGTAGCACTTGTCGGTCCCAGCGGCTGTGGCAAAAGTACGATTTTGAACCTGATTTCCCATTTGCTGGAACCGGAATTCGGTACAATCCGGATTCTTGGAAAGCCAATTCAGGAGTCGGGCCTGAATATCGGATACATGCTTCAAAAGGATCATCTGTTTGAATGGCGCACAATATACAGCAATATGATGTTAGGGCTGGAGATTAACCATACAGTTACACCAGGAAAAAAAGAAATGGTTCAGAAAATGATGGACACTTATGGACTGGGTGAGTTTCGGGATGCACGGCCCTCGGAACTGTCCGGAGGTATGCGGCAGAGGGCTGCACTGATCCGTACATTGGCTCTTGAACCCGCTCTGCTTTTACTGGACGAACCTTTTTCGGCACTGGATTATCAAACGAGGCTGAATGTATGTGATGATATCGGCTCAATTATAAAAAAAGAAGGAAAGACTGCCATTTTGGTAACTCATGATATTTCGGAGGCAATCAGTATGGCAGACCGTGTACTCGTTCTTTCCAAACGTCCGGCTACAGTGAAAAAAGAAATTACGATCCGGTTTGCTATGAAAGAGCGGACACCGATGAAATCCAGAAGCGCACCGGAATTTAAAAATTATTTTAATCAGATATGGAGGGAACTGAATGATGATCAGTAAGCGAAAAAACTGTTCTATGCAGGAATGCTATCTGCGAAGACAAAAGATGATCAAACTACAGATTCGCATCATGCGTTTTTTTGTTCTGATTGCTTTTCTCGTACTCTGGGAGGCGGCGGCCGATTTCGGGTGGATTGACTCGTTTATCTTTTCCAGCCCTTCCAGGGTCATCCGGACATTTCTCATCATGTGGAGGGAGCAGGATCTGTACGTTCACATCGGCATCACGATTTACGAAACTCTTGTGAGCTTTTTTCTGGTTATGGGAATCAGCATTGTTTTCGCCATCCTGCTGTGGTTGTTTCCCAGACTTTCTGCGGTGATGGAGCCTTATCTGGTTGTACTGAACAGTCTTCCAAAATCAGCACTGGCGCCGCTTCTGATTGTGTGGCTGGGTGCAAATATTCGTACGATTATTGTAGCCGGTATTTCAGTTGCTGTCTTTGGCTCTGTGATCAGTATTTATTCCGGATTTTCCGGAGTGGATCCGGATATGATCAAGTTAATTTATACACTTGGCGGAACCAGAAAAGATACGCTGACGAAAGTGGTATTGCCCTGGTCCGTTCCTTGTCTGCTGTCAGCATTTAAGGTAAATATTGGTCTATGTCTTGTTGGTGTTGTGATTGGAGAATTCATCGGAGCACGGCGGGGACTTGGATATCTGATTATCTATGGCAGTCAGGTGTTCAGATAAGCGTACAGACAGAAAGCAGGAACATCCAAAACCTTACAGCAACTGTAAGTTTTATTTTTTACCTGTCGATGATATACTCAGTGACGTAAAAGAAATAAAAGAATGCGAACGGGAGGATGGCAGGATGAAGGAAAAGCTATTGGAAATAGAAGGACTGAAAAAGTATTATGGGCGAAAAGAAAACCAGACGAAAGCGCTGGATGGGGTAACTTTTGGCGTGCAGGAAGGCGAATTTCTTGGAATTATGGGAAGCAGCGGATCCGGAAAAACGACATTGCTAAACTGCATTGCATCCTCAACAAAACCGACAGAAGGTCAGATTCGTCTAAAGGGGGAAGATATCTGCAGCTGGAGCGGAAAAAAGCTGGCGAATTATCGGGGCAGCCGTGTCGGTTATCTTTTCCAGAATTTTGAACTTTTAGACAATCTGACTGCAAGAGAAAACATTCTTTTACCGCTGGCGATTCATGGAGTCAAAGAGGCGCAGGCACAGGAAGAAATGAAAAAAGTCTGATGACACAGCTGCTTCGGCTGAATCAGGAACAGAAGGCAACGATTCTGATGGTAACCCATGATTCAGGAGCAGCGAGCTATTGCTCCAGAATACTGTTTATACAAGATGGTACGTTGTTTCATGAACTGAGAAGAAAGCTGCCGGAAGAGACACAGCAGGAGTTTTATCAGAGAATTTTGCTGGTGATGGCACGTTTGGGAGGGGGAAGTGCAAATGTTCTTTGATCTGATAAGAAAAAACACCAGAAGATGCAGGAGAGAAAATGGGATTCTGTATGCTTCACTGATCCTGTCCATCATTGCCTTCTATGTGATTTTGTCTCTGGAGCAGCAGGACGTTATGAAATTTTTAAAGAAGATGGAAAGTGATGCAGTAACGAAATTACTGCGGCTGCTTCCCCTTCTCTATGGATTTTCACTTGTGATACTATTCTTTCTGATTTTTTATGCGGAAAAATATCAGATGGAACGCCGCAGCCGTGAACTTGGCATGTATCAGATGATGGGCATGACAAGAAGCAGACTTATGGCATTGCTAATGGCGGAAGATCTCTGGACCAGTTTGATATCGCTTGGTACCGGTTTACCATCGGCAGGGTTTCTTTCTGAACTGATCAGTCTGATCACGGATCGGGTGGCAGGACTTGGAATTATCGGGCATCAGCCTTTCTTTTCCATGCGCGCAGCACTTGTCTCCTGTGTGGGATTTCTTTTGATTAAGTTGCTTGCATTTGGAATACTGTGCGCAAAAATGGCATCGATGGAGATCAACTCTCTTCTGACAGAACAGAAAAAAGAACGTGGTATGGTTATCCGCAGGACAGAGTGTATTGCCGAACTGATTCTTGGTATTTGTTTCCTGGGGATTGCATTTGGCTGTACCATGAAACAGGAGAGCTGGATGAAGCTGCTTGGTATGACATTCTATGTATTCCTTGGCACGTTAGGAACTTTTCTTGTTTTTTATGGACTCCGTGCCGGAGTGGAACTGATTTCGAAAAAGATGCAGAAAAAAAAGACACTTGGAGTTTTTACTTTTCGTGAATTACAGGAAAGTGTGATTCAGAGTCCCAATGTTCTGGCAGTGACTTCCCTGCTCATCTGGATGGCGATCTGCTGCTTCGCCTTTGGTATTGCGGTCGGCTGGAATTCCAGAAACCAGGAACGCCATGTGCTGGATTATACAATCATCGGGGAAAAAGAGAAGATCAGCAGAATACAAAAGGACGGGAAGATCACATCAAATTTTGAGGAGCTGTTTGAAGTACGTCTGGAATCGCTTTATAGCAGTGATGGAAGACATTCTTTTTCCTGGGATGGGATTTTAAGAGAATTGGAAAACCAGATCGGGTCAGATTCGGAGGATACGCTGGCTGCAACCCTTTCCCAGTATACATTTCCTTATATGATTTCGCTTTCCGGCTACAACAGGATTGTGGAAGCAGCCGGAAATGAACCTCTTAGCCTTGCAGAGGATCAGGTGGCTTTCTATGTGGGACCTGAGTTTTGCGGCGATGTCGTATGGGATCGTCTTCAGGAAGCAGCACAAAGTCATCCGGAAGTTCAGATTGATGGGAAATATTATGAAATCGCAGAATGCACCAGTGAAGATGTAGTGGTGGACAGAGCGATTACGATTGCCTATGGACTGGTGATTCCCGATCCGCTTTTCGACCAGCTGTTTGAAGATCAATATGAGTCCTATTGGAATGCCATTCTGAAGGAAACGCCTGTAAAAGAGGAAGGACTGATGCAGACGATTCTTGCCGTGAATGAATTGCTGGATCAGACGGGTATCCGCTATGAAAGCTATTTACAGAATATGGGGCGGCAGCTGTTTTATCAGGTTGCCGGGAGTTATACTACATTATATCTGGCAGCTGTATTCCTGATTGTTGCAAATACAGTCCTGTCTGTACAGTTTCTGATGCGGCAGCAGAAAAACAGAAAACGATACCTGATTCTGTCAAAACTCGGAAGCAGCTATGAAGCGCTGTCCGGGTCAGCCAGAAATCAGATCTGCTGGTATTTTGGTCTGCCGATCAGTGTGGCATTTGTGGGAAGCTTTTTTGGAGTGAGATCTTTGCTCTGGGGGCTACTGCCTTCCGGAAGCCGTGAAAAGCTGACTATGATTTTGGGTATAGCAATTGCTGTCATTTTGCTCTTATTTGTGGTAGAATGGCTTTATCTTCTTTTGGCTATGCGAATTAGCGACCGTCACTTGCTGGAGATGATGGAACCCAAAAGAGAAGAATAGGATAAGCGGCAGGGAGGTGACTTCTTGAAAAAAATCGTCATAGCAGAAGATGAAGTGTTTATGCGTGAAGAGCTGCATCTCCTATTGGAAAAGGCAGGATATGAAACTGCCAGCGTACTGGAATTTAAGGATGCTGCAAAAGAGATCAGAGATCTGAAACCGGATCTCGTTCTTCTGGATATCAATCTTCCCGGAGCCAGTGGTTATGAGATCTGCAGGGAACTGAAAAAGGACAGCACCATACCGGTATTACTGTTGACTTCACGTGACCAGTTAAGAGATGAGCTGCATGGTCTGGAGCTTGGGGCAGATGAGTATCTGACGAAACCGTGCCATGGAGAACGGCTGATTGCCAGAATCGAAAATCTTCTTCGACGTTATGAAGAACGTACCATGATGCTTGACGGAGGAGGATTTCTTATGGATCGACAGACCTATACGCTTTATGTCCATCGCCGGTCTGTGGTTCTCCCGGAGAATCCGGAAAAAATCGGGGGTTGGTTATATGAGAACTAAACGAATAGAACAGTTGCAGGGGCAGAGAATCTGGCTCCTGCTTTTGCTGTGTACAAATCAGATGTTTCTGTATGCTCAAAGCCCGAGGATGGTTGTGAAATCCTGCTTCATTTTCCGAAGGTGGAAGGATCGGAATTGCGAAGCAGATGCAAAGGAGAGAAAACGAATGATTGCAATTGTATGCCTGGATGACAGAAAAGGTATGATGTTCAACAAAAGAAGGGTGTCGAGTGACAGAACAGTAATTGAAAAAATTGAGGAAATGTGCCAGAACAGAACCCTGTGGGTACACCCCGACTCTCTCAGAATGTTTACCGGCGAAGTTCGTTCTGATGAAGCTTTTCTGCAGAAAGCGGGAGCGCAAGACTTTTGTTTTGTTGAAAATCAGGGGCTGAAGCAATATGAGGCAGAGATCGAAACACTGATTCTGTTCTGGTGGAATCGCAGATACCCGGCAGATGTGTATCTGGAACTCGATCTTGACGAATGGGAATTGAAATCCAGGGAAGAATTTGAAGGTTATTCCCACACAAAAATAACAAAAGAGGTATATCAGCGATGAAGAGACAGCATATTATTTTAGAGATTGTTCTGCTTGCCTGTATGATGGCACTTTCTGGATGCCAGATGGAAGATCCGCAGGACGAGGTAACGTTATCGGCACAGGTTGCAGAAATTCCGGAATATTCCGGGGAACCGTATGTGATTTTAGAGGACAATGAGCCGGATTTTTCTGATGAGGAACTTCAAAATACGGAATCTTTTGAGACTTACAGCGAGCTGGACGAATTGGGACGCTGCGGTACGGCGAAAGCCTGTATCGGTCAGGATTTGATGCCAACGGAAAAAAGAGGGGCTATCGGTCAGGTCAAACCGAGCGGATGGCAGACTGTAAAATATGAAATCGTAGATGGGAAATATCTCTACAATCGCTGTCATCTGATTGGTTACCAGCTTACGGCAGAGAATGCCAATGAGGAGAATCTGATTACTGGTACCCGATACCTGAATGTGGAGGGAATGCTTCCTTTTGAAAATATGGTGGCAGACTATATCAAGGAAACCGGAAATCATGTTTTGTATGAAGTTACTCCGGTGTTTGAAGGTGACAATCTGGTGGCAAGCGGTGTGGAGATGGAAGCGATGTCTGTGGAGGATGACGGAGAGGGGATCAGTTTTCATGTTTATGCATACAATGTTCAGCCGGGAATCGATATTGACTACAGTGATGGAAACAGCTGCAAAGCGGCAGATGAAAATTCGGATCCAAATGGAAGCGGAACAGAGTACATATTGAATCTGTCCAGCAAAAAATTCCATTTTCCGGAATGTACGAGCGTATCAGATATCAAACCTGAGAACCAGGAAATCTATCAGGGGATGCGGGAATCACTGCTTGAACAGGGTTATGAACCGTGTCAGAGATGTAAGCCGTAAAAATGGATACTGATTTTTTTGAAAAGGAAATATAACGGCACCGATTTCATACAATAGAACAAATTGCCCTGGAGGCATTATCTTGAAAGAAGCTGAGGAAACACGGACGGCAGACGAGAGAAAAAAAAGTGAGAAAAGGTGGATGGATCTTCAGATCCGTGCGATTGCCGGGGAACTGGAACGGGAAGGGCTGATCCGTCCGGAGGAAAAGATTGTGCTGCTGGCTTTTCTGAAGGAGGATGAGATATGAATCCGGAGATGATGTCCAAGCAAAAGATCAGAGCTGTTTTTTATGCCAGATGCAGTACAGAAGAGGAAAGTCAGAGAGATGCGCTGAAAAAACAGGCACAGGAGGCAGTAGAATGGATCGAAAAGAAGCAGTGGAAGCTTGTGGATTCTTATGTGGAGAGCTGTTCTGGAACCAGCAGAAAAGGGAGAGAGGAATATAACCGCCTGTACGAAGATCTCAAAAAAGACAAATTTGATGTGATCGTAATCAAGTCGCAGGACCGGCTTATGAGAAACACGAAAGACTGGTATCTGTTTGTAGACCGCCTGTGCGGCATGAAAAAACGTCTGTATCTTTATATGGAGCAGAAATTTTATACGGCAGATGATGCCCTGATCACTGGAATCAAGGCAATTCTTGCGGAGGAATACAGCCGTGAGCTCAGCAAAAAAATGAATCTTGCCCATCGGAACAGGCAAAAAAACGGCGGAACACCTGTCCTGACATCCAACACATACGGATACCGTAAACAAATGGATCACAGTATTGTAATTGAGGAAAATGAAGCGGCGGTGAAACGGAGAATGTATGAGTTATGCGCAGGTGGATACGGAGGCCGTGCCATTGCGAAAATCCTTGCGCGTGAGGGAATCTGCAACCGGAGAGGAGGCAATTTTTCCGGGGCAGATATTCTTCGTATGATTCGAAATCCAATGAACAAGGGAACGATTGTGATGAACCGTTCGCATTACGAGTTTGAAACAGGAAAAACAGTGAAAAATCCGGAAAGTGAACAGTTTATCTATGAGGAAAAAATACCGGCGATTGTAAGTGAAGAACTCTATGAGAGAGCAAACCGGGAGATTGACAGAAGAAAAAAAATATACATAAGAACGGAAAAGTCAAATAAAAACGCGTCCGGGAAGTATCCGCTCAGCCAGAAACTGTTCTGCGGCCAATGCGGATGCGTTTTTTACCGTACCACCAGGAAAAACAGAACAAAAACACAGACAATTCACGAATGGAAATGCAAGAATTTTCTCGCAAGAGGAGGAAATCCACAGGAGGGCGGGTGCACCAATATCCATTTGGAAGAAGAAAAGCTGTATCTAATCCTTGAAGAAACGATATGCTCTTTGGGCTGTTCGGGGGAAAGGAAAGATCAGGTGATCGACAGGGCGATGAAACTTCTTGGCAAAACACTTCAGGAGGATGATGGTTTTATCCGTAAGGAAAATCAGCAGAAAAAGAGAAGGAAAATCAGACAGCAGATGGATCTTCTGCTGGATAAACTGCTGGAAGGAACCATCACAGATGAGCAGTATCAGAGAAAATACCATGTTTTGGAACAGCAGATGAAACTGCTGGATAAGACAGAAAAGCAGGAAGAAACGCGGAACCCTGTCTCGCGCCAGGAAGAGAGACTGAAGAATATCGAATTGTTTTTACAACAGAATCGGGGACGGTCAGCAGTTGACGCAGTACTTTTGGAAACAGATCAGATCTTTGTTTGGCCGGAATATCTGCTGCTGATTCCAAAGACAGAAAATCGGAGGGAAGATTCTTTGAAGCCGTTAAGAATCAATTACAGATTCTGTTTGGAGAATGAGAAAAACAGTCACAGACAGAAGGAACAAAGGAAAATTCTGGAGTATATGGCCGGACATCCCAAAACCACGGCGCGCGAATTATCAGATATTCTTGGAATCAGCCTTTCCGCGGTGAATTATCGAATCCGTATTCTGCGGAAAGAAGGACGAATCTGTTATGTGGGGAAGGGGGGACATGGCAGCTGGAAAATCATCGGGCAGGATCAGAAAAGATGAAAACAGGTACGCGAGTCTCTTCAAACTCGACTGGGTAATCATGTCGATCCTGATTCTCTGTCTGATGGCGGCCCTGCTTTATGGAATGATCAGTCTGATGGAAAGACAATGCCTGAAAAGGAGAAAAAAGTAGGGTTCTTGCACCGGGACCTGTAACATCCGGTATTTCTACTTGCAAAACCTATCGGATATCCTGTATAATCAGTGTCAGCCAAAGATGACAGGAGAAGCAGCCAACTTTAAGGAAAGGGGTTGCATGTCTTTTTTTAATGGCGGCAGCATTTGAATACTAATGGAAAAGAGGAGATTATTATGGCACAGTTATGGGGCGGTCGTTTCACTAAGGAGACGGATCAGCTGGTTTACCAGTTTAATGCTTCCATTGGATTTGATCAGAAGTTTTACAGACAGGATATCAAAGGAAGTATGGCGCATGTTCGAATGCTTGCGAAGCAGGGAATACTGACAGAAGAGGAGAGAGACCAGATCCTTTCCGGTCTGGAGGGTATCCTGTCTGATGTGGAAAGCGGTGTGCTTGCAATTACCAGCGAATATGAAGATATTCACAGCTTTGTGGAGGCAAATCTGATTGATCGGATTGGTGATGCCGGAAAAAAACTGCATACCGGAAGAAGCCGTAACGATCAGGTGGCTCTGGATATGAGACTGTATGTTCGTGATGAGCTGATGGAAATCGACGAATTAGTCAAAGAACTCCTGATTACGCTGGAAAGAATTATGGAAGAGAATCTCCACACGTATATGCCGGGATTTACGCATCTCCAGAAAGCCCAGCCGATTACTCTCGCGCATCATCTGGGGGCTTATTTCGAGATGTTCAAAAGGGATCGCCAAAGACTTCATGATATTTATGAGAGAATGAATTACTGCCCGTTGGGGTCCGGTGCACTTGCAGGAACAACCTATCCTCTGGACCGTGAATATACAGCGGAGCTTCTGGAATTTGCAGGACCCACGCAAAACAGTATGGATTCTGTTTCGGATCGTGATTATGTGATTGAGTTTCTGAGTGCTCTGTCCACGATTATGATGCATATGAGCAGATTTTCTGAGGAAATCATTATCTGGAATACGAATGAATATCAATTTGTGGAAATTGATGATGCTTACAGCACAGGAAGCAGTATTATGCCACAGAAAAAAAATCCGGATATTGCAGAACTCGTGAGAGGAAAAACCGGTCGTGTCTATGGTGCGCTGGTTGCGATTCTGACGACGATGAAAGGAATTCCGCTGGCGTATAACAAAGATATGCAGGAAGATAAGGAGCTTACCTTTGATGCTATTGATACAGTAAAAGGATGTCTGGCCCTGTTTGAAGGAATGATCTCGACGATGCGGTTCCGCAAAGAACGCATGGAGAACAGTGCAAAGAACGGATTTACAAATGCTACTGATGCAGCGGATTATCTGGTTGGCAAAGGAGTTCCGTTCCGGGATGCACATGGGATCGTAGGACGCCTGGTACTATATTGTCTGGACAAAGGAATTTCTCTTGATGATCTGTCACTGGAAGAATATCAGAAAATCAGTCCGGTGTTTGAAGGAGATATCTATGATGCGATCAGTATGAAAAACTGTGTGGAACGCCGTAATACCATAGGTGCTCCGGGAGCTGCGGCAATGCAGGCAGTTTTTGAAAAAAACAGAAAATATCTGGAAGAAAATTAAAAAAACAGTTGCATTTTTTACTTTGTTGGTATAGTATTACTTGAGACGCACAAATGTACGTCACAGAAGAACAAGCCGCGTTGCGGTGATATGAGGAGAGAAAAATCATGGATCAGAAGCTTAAGGTAGGTATTTTGGGAGCAACCGGTATGGTGGGACAGAGATTTATTTCTCTGCTGGAGAACCATCCCTGGTTTGAAGTTGTAACAGTTGCGGCAAGTCCGAGAAGTGCAGGGAAAACTTATGAGGAAGCTGTTGGCGGACGCTGGAAAATGGATACCCCGATGCCTGAAGCTGTTAAAAAATTAGTAGTTATGAATGTCAATGATGTTGAGCATGTAGCTTCCACCGTTGATTTTGTATTTTCTGCAGTTGATATGTCAAAAGAAGAAATTAAGGCGATTGAGGAAGCTTATGCAAAGACAGAGACACCGGTTGTCTCCAACAACAGTGCTCATCGCTGGACACCGGATGTGCCGATGGTAGTTCCGGAGATTAATCCGGAGCATTTCGATGTCATCGAATTCCAGAAGAAACGTCTTGGAACCACCAGAGGTTTCATTGCCGTAAAGCCGAACTGTTCCATACAGAGCTACGCTCCGGTTCTTACTGCATGGAAAGAGTTTGAGCCGTATGAGGTAGTCGCTACGACCTATCAGGCGATTTCCGGAGCAGGAAAGACCTTCAAAGACTGGCCGGAGATGGAACACAATATTATTCCGTTTATTTCCGGAGAAGAAGAAAAGAGCGAGCAGGAACCCCTAAGAATCTGGGGTAAGATTGAAAACGGCGTGATTGTCAAAGCGCAGGAGCCAAAGATTACCTGTCAGTGTATCCGTGTACCGGTACTGAATGGACATACAGCAGCTGTATTTGTGAAGTTCCGCAAAAATCCTACAAAAGAGCAGCTGATTGAAAAGCTGGTTCAGTTTAGGGGACTTCCGCAGGAACTGAATCTGCCAAGTGCACCAAAACAGTTCATCCGTTATCTGGAGGAAGATAATCGTCCGCAGGTAGCTCTGGATGTAGATTACGAGAATGGTATGGGAGTCAATGTGGGACGCCTTCGCGAGGATACCATTTATGACTGGAAGTTTGTCGGTCTTTCCCACAATACAGTCAGAGGTGCAGCCGGCGGTGCTGTTCTCTGCGCAGAGACACTGACAGCAAAAGGATTTATCACAAAGAAGTAATTATTGAAAAAGCAGCCTTTCGCAGGTTCGTCTGTTCGGGGCTGCTTTCTCTTTTGCTCTTCGTGGGATGATACATTTTGTACTGATATATTTCAATTTATGGCAGAATTGTGGAATCATTTCTGATGATTGGCTTTTGCGTTGTAATTTTTGTGTACAAATGCTATAATACAAATTATGTTGGTACATGAAAACGGGCTGCGGTTTAAGAAGAGCCCATCATGCGGCAAAAGAAAAAAGTATTGCCTGGCCCCTGGGCAGAAAAACAGAGGCTGTACCTTTGGTCTGGAAGGTACAGGAAAGGAGTAACAATATGCCATACGAAGACGTACAAAAATTTTCAAATGCAGCGATCGGCAAAGCGAAGCTTCTGAAAGAACACTTCGGAAAATATTTTCTTCGGGCGATTATGGCCGGATTTTTTATCGCTGTGGCCATGATCTATTCGAATGTTGTGGGGAACCTTTTTAAAGAATCCGATCCGGCCTGGGGCAAATTCCTCGGCGGTCTTGTATTCTCTATTGCAGTGCTTCTGATTGTATTTGTAGGAGCTGAGCTTTTTACCGGAAATAACCTGGTGATGGCCTTTGGAGCATATGACAAAAAGGTATCCTGGGCGGATGTCGGAAAAGTTTGGCTGGTAAGCTATGTCGGAAATTTTGTCGGTTGTTTCCTCTTCTCTGTGATCTTTGTGCTGGCAGGAGCATCCGGTACAGCGGATTATTTTGCGGGATTTATTGGCGGAAAGCTTTCCATTCCGACGGGCGAGATGTTCTTCCGAGCAGTTCTCTGTAATTTCTTTGTATGCCTGGCAGTTACCTGCGGCATGAAGTGCAAGAGTGAATCTACCAAATTTCTGATGATCACGATCTGTATTTCCGGATTTGTGATTGCCGGTTTTGAGCATTGTATCGCAAATATGGCGATCTTTACTGTAGCTGCTTTGCTGGTACCGGGTCTGTCGGCAGGTGCCATTGCAAAAAGCATGCTGATTGTAACTTTAGGAAACATAATAGGAGGCGGTGTACTGCTTGCATGGCCCCTCCGAATGATGAGTGCAGATAAATAATGACAAAATCTTTATACATAGCGGAGAAGCCCAGTGTGGCACAGGAATTCGCGAAAGCATTAAAAGAAAATATGCAGCGCCGGGATGGATATCTGGAATCTGACCGGTCCGTGGTCACCTGGTGTGTTGGACACCTGGTGGCCATGAGCTATCCGGAAAAATATGATCCGGCATTAAAAAGGTGGAGTCTCGATACCCTGCCTTTTTTGCCTGCCAAGTTTCAATATGAAGTGATACCGGAAGTAGAAAAACAGTTTCGCATTGTCAGCGGTCTGATGCACAGGGAGGATATCGAAACCATTTATGTATGCACGGACTCCGGGCGTGAAGGAGAATATATATATCGCCTGGTTGCCCAGATGGCCGGAGTTGGAGAAAAAAAACAAAAACGAGTGTGGATTGATTCCCAGACAGAGGAGGAAATTCTCAGGGGAATACGAGAAGCAAAAGATGAGAAGGAGTATGATAACCTCTCTGCTTCCGCATACCTGAGAGCAAAAGAAGATTATCTGATGGGGATCAATTTTTCACGTCTTCTTTCTCTGAAATATGGGAATGCAGTTTCTTCTTATCTTGGAACAAAATATCAGGCGATCTCTGTGGGACGCGTAATGACCTGCGTCCTCGGTATGGTAGTGCGAAGAGAGAGGGAAATCAGAAGTTTCGTCAAAACACCGTTTTACAGAGTGATTGGGTGCATGGAACTGTCGAAGCTTCCCTTTGAAGGAGAATGGAGAGCGGTAAAAGGAAGCAGATATGAGCAGTCACCTCTTCTTTACAAAGAAAACGGATTTAAAAAGCGTGAGGATGCACAAAAACTGATTGATGAGCTCCAATCTGCCGAACCATTAACCCCGACGGTGGATAAAGTGGAACGGAAAAAAGAGAACAAAAATCCGCCTCTGCTTTACAATCTGGCAGAACTCCAGAATGACTGTGCAAAGTTTTTTAAAATCAGTCCGGATGAGACACTGAAGGTGGTTCAGGAACTGTATGAAAAAAAACTGGTGACTTATCCGAGAACAGATGCCCGTGTTCTGTCCACGGCAGTTGCCAAAGAGATTGACAAGAATCTTAAGGGTCTGACACAGTACCTCGTTTGCCAGACTTACGCTGGTGAAATACTGGAAAAGGGGAGCTACAGAGGAATTGCAAAGACAAGATATATCAATGATAAACAGATTACAGATCACTATGCAATTATTCCCACCGGACAGGGTCTGGGAAATCTAAAGAGTCTATCAGAACTTTCTTCGAAGGTATACGAGGTGATCGTGCGCCGATTCCTCTGTATTTTCTATCCTGCCGCCATTTATCAGAAAGTGGCTCTGGTGACAGAGATTTCGGGAGAAAAATTTTTCTCAAATTTCCGTGTTCTGACAGATCCGGGATATCTGACGGTAGCGGCTCCATCATTTCAAAAGAAAAAGGAACAGGAACCAGTGGAAAACAACAGGGAAGGGGAAACTGTTTGTGATACTGCTCTTCTGGAAGCACTTGGGAAACTGAGAAAAGGAAGTAAAGTGGAACTAAAAGAATTTACAATCAAAGAGGGGGAGACATCCCCTCCGAAGCGGTATACCTCCGGTTCTATGATACTGGCTATGGAGAATGCAGGCCAGCTGATTGAGGATGAGGAACTTCGGGAGCAGATCAAAGGAAGCGGGATCGGAACCAGCGCTACCAGGGCAGAAATACTGAAAAAACTCTTTTCCATTCGCTATCTGGCACTGAATAAGAAAACACAGGTCATCACACCGACCCAGTTGGGTGAGATGGTGTTCGATGTGGTAAATCAGTCTATTCGTCCGCTGCTGAATCCGGAATTGACCGCCAGCTGGGAAAAAGGACTTACTTATGTTGCGGAAGGAAGCATTACTTCTGAGGAGTATATGGAGAAGCTTGAGCATTTTGTGACACGCCATACCATGAATGTGAAGCAGATGCAGAATCAATGTCAGCTCCGCTGCTGTTTTGATTCATCAGCTCCGTTTTACAAAAAGAATCGTTCTCCGGAGAAAATGGCAGCACAGACAGAGAAAAAGAAAACAAATAAGAAGACAGACAGCGGCAGCTGATCGGCGGATGCGTCAGAAATAAACAAATAAACAGGAAAGTCAGGTGTTATTATGAAAAATGCGACAATAGCGGAACTTTACAATTTAGAGGAAACCATAGCAGCCCCACTCTTTGAAGGGAAAACTTATCCGTGGGAGGTACTGCCTCTGATTAAAGATTTTATACTGGAACTTGGACCAACACTTGATCCGGAATTATACGAAAAAAAAGGTGAAAATATCTGGATTGCAAAGGATGCCACGATTGCACCGACTGCTTCCCTCAATGGCCCGTGCATCATCGGACGTGGTGCGGAGGTTCGTCAGTGCGCTTTTATACGCGGGAATGCGATCGTTGGAGAAGGTGCAGTAGTGGGAAATTCCACAGAACTGAAAAATGTGATTCTGTTTAATAAAGTACAGGTGCCTCATTATAATTATGTAGGAGACTCGATTTTGGGCTACAAAGCTCATATGGGAGCCGGGTCGATCACATCAAATGTGAAATCCGATAAAAAACTGGTTGTCGTAAAAGGACCGGATGAAGAGATCGAGACGGGACTGAAAAAATTTGGTGCGATGCTTGGAGATGAAGTGGAAGTCGGATGCCAGAGTGTATTGAATCCCGGTACCGTCATTGGAAGAAACACAAATATCTATCCGCTTTCTTCCGTACGCGGCGTGATTCCTCCGCGGCATATCTTTAAAAACAGCAAAGAGATTGTTGAAAAATATTGATGTTTTCGGTATTTGCGAATATTTTATCAATTTTTGCTGGACGAAATGCTGTTTTTGTGAGAAAATAATAGTAGGTCTGCGGAAGAGGTATCTTCCTAAGACAAAGGTCAAATAAGTACATATTTGAAAGGAGTCTAACAATGATTTATTCACACGAAGTAGAAATGATGTGTCCGGTTACCCAGGGCGTGCATCACGGTGCAGCTCCGATCCCGGAGGAAGCGAAATGGGTTAAGGCAAAAGAAATCAAAGATATCTCTGGATTTACACATGGTATTGGCTGGTGTGCACCGCAGCAGGGTACCTGCAAGCTGACCCTGAATGTGAAAGAAGGTGTAATCCAGGAAGCTCTTGTTGAGACAATCGGATGTTCCGGTATGACTCATTCTGCTGCTATGGCATCTGAAATTCTGCCGGGTCTTACCATTCTGGAGGCTTTGAATACAGACCTTGTGTGTGATGCGATTAATACAGCAATGAGAGAGCTGTTCCTTCAGATTGTTTACGGAAGAAGCCAGAGCGCATTCTCCGAGGACGGCCTGGTAGTAGGTGCTGGTCTTGAGGATCTCGGAAAAGGTCTTCGTTCTCAGGTAGGTACAATGTACGGAACTCTTGCAAAAGGACCACGTTATCTGGAGATGACCGACGGTTATGTGACGGGCGTTGCTCTGAACGAGGAAGACGAGATTATCGGTTACAAATTCATCAATTTCGGAAAGATGATGGACTTCATCAAAGCTGGCGATGATGCGAATACAGCATTCGAAAAGGCAAGCGGACAGTATGGACGTGTAGCTGATGCTGTAAAGATCATTGACCCGAGAAAAGAGTAATCAGATAATTAGGAGGATAAGGAAAATGGCTTTATTTGAATCATATGAAAGAAGAGAGAAACAGATTCTGGCGAAGCTTGCCGAGTATGGAATCAGCTCTATCGAAGAAACAGCAGAAATCACAAAAGCCGCTGGCCTTGATGTATATAAGATGGTAGAGGGCATTCAGCCGATCTGCTTCGAGAATGCAAAATGGGCTTACACAGTAGGCGCTGCAATCGCAATCAAAAAAGGATGCCGCAAAGCTTCCGAAGCTGCAGCAGCAATTGGAGAAGGCCTTCAGGCATTCTGTATCCCGGGTTCTGTAGCTGATCAGCGTAAAGTTGGTCTTGGCCATGGTAACCTTGGAAAGATGCTTCTGGAAGAGGATACCGAATGTTTCGCATTCCTGGCTGGTCATGAGTCTTTCGCAGCTGCTGAGGGTGCAATCGGTATTGCAGAAAAAGCAAACAAAGTACGTCAGAAACCTCTGCGAGTTATCCTGAACGGTCTTGGAAAAGATGCAGCTCAGATTATCGCACGTATCAACGGTTTTACTTATGTTGAGACCGAGTATGATTACTATACAGGAGAACTCAAAGAAGTGTTCCGCAAGGCGTACTCCAACGGACCGCGTGCCAAAGTTAACTGCTATGGCGCGAATGATGTTCGCGAAGGTGTTGCTATCATGTGGAGAGAGAATGTTGATGTTTCCATCACCGGAAACTCCACCAACCCGACCCGTTTCCAGCATCCGGTAGCAGGTACTTATAAGAAAGAGCGTATCGAAGCCGGCAAGAAATATTTCTCCGTAGCTTCCGGCGGTGGTACTGGACGTACTCTGCATCCGGATAACATGGCAGCAGGTCCTGCTTCCTATGGTATGACGGATACTCTGGGACGTATGCATTCCGATGCTCAGTTCGCAGGTTCTTCTTCTGTACCGGCTCACGTAGAGATGATGGGTCTGATCGGTGCAGGTAACAACCCGATGGTTGGTATGACTGTTGCAGTCGCAGTAGCTGTACAGCAGGCATTTGACGAGGGAAGATGTTAAGAACGGCAGTTTTTAGTGGGCTTGACGTAATTTCATAGATTATTTTCATGGACACATCATACGAAGAGAAAGCGTTATGATGTGTCCATTTTTAAAAACAGGATTTAAAACAATTCGGGAAAATTGTATTCGTTTTTGATAATAACTGAACTTAAATCTGGTAGAATTTCCCTGAAATAGTTCGTATAATAATATGTGATTGAAACCTGACACGGATAGGAATCTATTTTGATATAGGAGGAAAGAAACGTGAACAATTTGGAAAGAAGAGATGCGGGATTGCCATATATCTCAGATGAAAGCATTTTCCGGCAGCAAATGCCTGCAAGAAAACTGACACAGGAACTAAATACGGCAGACAGATCTGATTTTGATACTATCGGAAGAATCGTGAAAGAGCTTCTTGGAAAATCGGACGGTGCATTTATCAATCCGCCGTTTTACTGTGACTATGGATTTAATATCGAGGTAGGGAAAAACTTTTTTGCCAACTACAATTGTACTATCCTTGATGTGGGGAAAGTGACAATCGGGGACAATTGCCAGATGGCTCCGAATGTTGCAATTTATACGGCCGGACATCCGGTTCATCCGGATTCCAGAAACAGTGCGTATGAATACGGAATTCCAGTGACCATTGGTGATAATTGCTGGATTGGCGGTAATGCGGTGATCTGCCCCGGTGTACATATCGGCAATAATGTGATTATCGGTGCGGGAAGTGTGGTTACGAAAGATATCCCGGACTGGTCCATTGCTGCAGGAAATCCATGCAGAGTGATTCGTAAAATTACAGAGGATGACCGCAGATATTATTACAAAGATCAAGAATTTGATGAGGAAGCATGGACTGATCTGGTACAGAGAGGCTTTGGAGGTGAAAATGCCCAAAAAAAAGAGTGCGTGAAAGGCTTCTACATGATATACTGTTATAAACAGCCCTGCGATAGACGGCAGGGCTGTATTTGGCTTTTTCAATTTTGAGAGGATCGCCCGGATAAGTAAGAAATTGATGCTGTCAGAAACTCCCTTGAGTCTTCTGACAGGAGGGAGAGATAGGGCTGATAGGATTCCAAAAATCGGGTCAGCTTTCGCTCTCTTTGGCGGGAAGTTTTGCACTTTTGCAGTTCTTTATCGAGCTGATCAATGGATCTTACAAGGAATTCCCTGAAGATGGCGTCCTGGTGATCGAGCAGCTGTTTTTTCTGTTCGCTTGGAAGCGTCTGAAAAGGATAGTAGGGTTCCAGAAGGATCAGCTTTTTACAGGCACCAAGAGCGCCTTCCCACGCTTCAAAGAAGGATGGGGCGTTTGCTGCTTTTGAAAGTATTGCGATCTGGTCGGCCAGTGTTTTGATGTTTGTGTCGAGATATGTATCTGCTGCTTTTTGAAGCGTAGGCAGATCTGTGATCCGGGTCAGATAGTCGGTTCCATAAACAATATTCTGTATGGTGGTCAGATCTTTTTCTGAGAACCCGGTATCACAGTTGGAAGAGCTCTTTCGCAGTCTGCGAAACAGTTTCGGCATAAAGGTTTCCTCCGAAGGTTATTCGATCATCATAGCATCCCCAAAAGAGAAGAAACGGTAGCGTTTACGTACAGCTTCTTCGTAGGCAGCCATAATGTGTTCTTTCCCAGCTAGTGCAGAGACAAGCATCAGCAGTGTGGATTCAGGAAGGTGGAAATTTGTGATCAGACCATCGATGATTTTAAACTGATATCCCGGATAAATGAAAATATCCGTCCAGCTGCTCCCGGCTTTTAAGATACCGTTTTCTCCGGCAGCAGATTCCAGGGTACGGCAGCTTGTGGTGCCAACGGAGATTACGCGATGACCGGAAGCTTTGGCGTCATTTATGAGTTTTGCCTGATCTTCTTCCACAACATAAAATTCGGAATGCATATGGTGTTTTGTAACATCTTCCACTTTGACGGGACGAAAAGTCCCCAGTCCGACATGAAGCGTTACATGAGCGATCTGAACACCCATGGCTTTTACTTCAGACAGCAATTCTTTGGTGAAATGAAGCCCGGCGGTGGGAGCGGCAGCAGAGCCTTCATGTCTGGCATAGACAGTCTGATATCGGTTTTTGTCTTCAAGTTTGTGTGTGATATAAGGCGGAAGAGGCATTTCTCCCAGCTGATCCAGGATTTCTTCGAAAATGCCATCGTAATGAAATTGAATCAGTCGATTGCCTTCCTCCACGATATCGATGATTTCACCGGTAAGAAGTCCATCGCCAAAGTTTATGACCGTGCCTGGCTTACACTTTTTTCCCGGCTTTACCAGCGTTTCCCAGATATCATTTTCCCGGCGTTTCAGAAGCAGCAGTTCAATGGCAGCCTCTGTACCTTGTTTGATGCCGTACAGACGGGCGGGGATTACTTTCGTATCGTTGATCACCAGACAGTCACCTGGCTGTAAATAGTGCAGAATATCGCGAAAATGACCATGTGTGAATTCACCGGTTACTTTGTCAAGATGCATCAGTCTGGAAGCACTCCGGTCTTTCAGGGGATCCTGAGCGATGAGTTCTTTGGGCAGGTCATAGTAAAAATCAGAAGTTTTCATATTCTCCTCCATGTGTAATGTCGCTATGCTTTGTTTTATCACGGAATTCTTAATTTGTCAATGAGAAGGGGAAAAGCAGCAGGTAGCAGGTTTTCTTTTTAGAACAAAAACGATAGATTTCCTTAAGCTTCCTTAAGATGAACGAAACTGTATTGCTCTTGCCAATAAGATCGGGTACACTTATTTACAAGTCGGAACAAGTGTGCTTGTGCATGCTTTTCACTCCGGACTCGTCGATAAGGAGCCTTGGATATGCAATACATTCGTAAAATAACAAAAAAGATTCTCCCGCTCTATGGACTGTGTCCGCTGCTCATCACTTTTATCGTAAACTGCCTGGCGTACGGAGGTGCAAAGCTGATTGCGGGGAACTGGAAGCATTACTGTATGGAAACGGTACTGGATCAGAGAATTCCTTTCTTACCGTGGACACTTGCAATCTATCTGGGATGCTATCTGTTCTGGATCGTAAATTATGTAATAATTGCCGGGGGAGAACGAGAAGAGGTAGATCGATTCTTTTTGGCAGATGTTATGTCCAGAATTATCTGCTTTGCTTTATTTCTTGCCCTTCCGACGACAAATCACAGGCCGGTTATATCAGAGAATGGCTTCTGGAATCTGGGAATGAAATTTCTGTATACCGTGGATTCAGCAGAGAATTTGTTCCCTTCCATTCATTGTCTGACCAGCTGGTTTTGTTTTATCGGTGTGCGCAGGAGAAAGGGAATACCGAAATGGTATCGTTTTTTTTCTGCGGCTGCGGCGGTGGCTGTATTCCTGGCTACGCTGACAACGAAACAGCATGTGATAGTGGATGTTGTGGGAGGAGTTTTACTGTCAGAAGGATGCTTCTTTCTCAGTGGCTGTGGGAAAGCCGCTGAGCTTTATGGAAAGCTTATGGATGCGTTGCTGTCCTGTTTTTCTTCCCGTAGAGAAGTCAAAAGCCGCAGTGCATGGAAGTCTTATAAAAGAACAGCTCAAAAATCAGGATCGGAGGCGTTTGGAAAATGCAAAGCAGGAAAAAAACAGCAGCAAATCTGATCTTTCTGATTGTGATTTTTGTCCTTACTGTTTATGGCGTTTTTCGCGGGGAAGATCTTCCAGGTATGATTGCTGCTATCAAGGATACAGATGTCAGATGGCTGGCCCTGGGTGTTTTGTGTGTGGTGTTTTTTATATGGGGTGAATCGATTATCATCTGGTATCTGTTGGATTCGTTTCAAATATCGGTGAGGAAAAGTACCTGTTTTCTCTTTTCCTCCGTTGGATTTTTTTTCAGCTGTATAACACCTTCAGCAAGCGGAGGTCAGCCGATGCAGCTTTATTATATGAAAAAAGAAAAAATCTCACTTCCGGTATCTGCGGTGATACTTATGATTGTCACGATTACATATAAATTTGTGCTGGTGGCAGCAGGGGTCGGGATCTTGTTCTTTGGAAGAGGATTTCTGCACCGGTATCTGGAGGGGATTCTTCCGATCTTTTATCTTGGGATTGTATTGAATATTTTATGTGTAACTGCTATGCTGGTGCTGGTATTTCATCCGGTTCTGGCAAGGAGCATTCTGGTAAAAGGCCTGTTTTTGTTGGAAAGGTATCATATTTTGAAAAAGAAGGAAAGCCGGCTGAAACGTCTGGAGAATTCCATGGATGTTTATCGGGACACGGCAGCCTATCTGGGAACACATAAGCTGGTGATGGCAAGGGTACTTGCGGTTACCTTTGCTCAGAGAACAGCACTTTTTGCGGCCACCTGGTTTGTCTACCGCGCCTTCCGTTTGTCAGGAACGACTCCGGCGACAATCATTCTGCTGCAGGCGGTGATCGCTGTGTCTGTAGATATGCTTCCGCTTCCGGGCGGGATGGGAATCAGCGAGACACTGTTTTTGAAAATTTTTCAGCCGGTTTTTGGGGAGCTGATTCTTGCGGGGATGGTACTCTCGAGAGGACTGGGATATTATGGAGAATTGCTGGTGAGCGCTGTTTTCACTGTTGCTGCACAGTTGACGATCGGGCACAAACGTCAGGGTGTGGAACAACAGCAAAGGATCAAATGAGAAGGGGAATGGATTTATGATTGGATTTTATGACTATACCGTGATTCTAACTTATATTAGTTTTGCTTCTTCCGTGTGCGGAATATTTCTTGCGGTGACGGGGCATTTTAACTGGGCAATCTTTTGCCTGGCATTTTCGGGTCTCTGTGACATGTTTGACGGGAAAATTGCGAGAACGAAAAAAGATCGGACAGAGGACGAAAAGAAATTTGGAATTCAGATCGATTCGCTCTGTGACGTGGTTTGTTTTGGAGTATTTCCGATTGTCATCTGTTATGAGATGGGAATGCGCCATCTCTATAGTATTCCGTTGTTGGTTTTTTATGGATTGGCTGGTATCATACGTCTCGGCTATTTCAATGTCATGGAAGAAAAACGGCAGGAAGAGACGGAAGAAGCGAGAAAGTATTATCAGGGACTTCCTATCACATCCATGTCTGTGGCCCTACCGCTTCTTTTTGTGGTATCACCGTTGTTTCCCGGATTTTTTATGTTGGCGCTGCATCTGTTGGTGCTGACGGTAGGGATCCTTTTTATCACTGATTTTCAGTTCCGAAAGCCGACGAATCGTGAGCTGGCTATTTTGGTGACTGTCGTTGCCATCGCCGTGCTACGGGTACTTTTTTTGTGGAAAGGAAGGCTGAAAGCATGAGCTTATGCAGCTATCACGACGGAACGATAAAGGAAGAACGTGGAATCCAGGATCGTGTGCTGGAAGTTCTCTATGGAAGTATAGCCGGACGTTTGCTGATTCGGCCATTTCTCCATCCTGCAGTATCCAGGGTTGTCGGCCACTTTTTGGATACCGGTGCATCAAAGATCTTGATTGGGCCATTTGTGAAGGCGAACAGAATAGATCTGTCTGTGTGTGAAAAGGAAAAATTCGCATCTTATAATGATTTTTTTACAAGAAGATTAAGGGCAGGAGAACGAAATTTTTCCTGTGATTCCGGCGATTTTGCAAGTCCGTGTGATGCAAGGCTTCTGATATCTCCAATTCATTCGAAAGGCCATTTTGCTGTTAAGAATACGGTGTATACGCTGGAAGAGCTGCTTCGTGATAAGGAATTGTCCAGACGATATATGGGAGGCTATTCTTTTCTCTATCGACTTTCTGTAGACGATTATCATCGTTACTGCTTTGTGGATGATGGAATCTGTTCGCCGGTTCGCCGAATTGATGGAATTTTCCACACGGTAAATCCCACGGCCAATGATCATTGCCCGATTTACAAGGAAAATACCAGAGAGTACAGTCTTTTGAGATCACGGAACTTCGGTACGATACTGATGATGGAAGTCGGGGCCCTTCTGGTAGGAAGAATTGTCAATCACGAAGCCACATCGGGAAAAAGAGAAGTGTATCGCGGCGAGGAAAAAGGTTATTTTGCGTTTGGCGGTTCCACGATTCTGATTCTGACAGAAAAGGGAAAGGTGATCCCGGATCAGAAGATGCTTCGCAATTCACAACTTGGAATAGAAACCCGCGTTTTTCAGGGAGAAACTGTGGGAAAGAAAAGAGAACCAGAAGAAATCAAAAAAACAGCAATTCAGCGATGAACTGAATTGCTGTTCTTTTGGTTCTGTCTGATTACCGGGTCAATGTTTATTTCTGCAATTTTGCCAGATCGCGATAAAACTGTGGATAGGAGATATTGACACATTCCGCGCGGAGAATCTGTGTCGGTGAACTGGCAGCAAGAGAGGCAATGGCAAAGGACATGGCAATGCGATGGTCCAGCATGCTGTCAATAACAGCACCTTTTAATTCCTGCCCACCGTGAATGATCATTCCGTCATCGGTTCCTTCGATGGAGACACCCATAGCAGTGAGCCCGTTTACCATGACATCCAGTCGATTGGATTCCTTGACTTTCAGTTCTTCAGCGTTTCGAATGACTGTTGTGCCGTTTGCGGTGGATGCCAGAACTGCAAGGATGGGGATCTCGTCGATGAGTGTAGGTATCAACGCGCCTTCGATGGTTGTTCCTTTCAGAGAAGGTGTATAGCGAACCAGCAGATCAGCGACAGGTTCACCTCCGGAAGTGGAAACATTTCTAAGCTCAATATCCGCTCCCATAGCCTGACAGACACGCAGCATACCGTCTCTGGTTGGATTGATTCCGACATTGAGAAGCAGTACTTCAGATCCTGGAACCATCAGGGCAGCTGCGATGAAGTAAGCGGAAGAGGAAATGTCTCCGGGAACATGAATCTGACTGCCGATCAGCGACGGGTTTGGTTCTACTGTGGCGGTCGTATCGTGACTTGTGATATTGGCACCGAAATAGTTTAGCATCAATTCCGTGTGATTGCGGGAAAGGGCAGGTTCCGTAACGCTGGTAGGTCTATCAGCATACAGACCGGCCAGCAGTACACAGGATTTTACCTGAGCGGATGCTACCGGCGAATTATAGTGAATTCCGTGCAGCGGCCTTCCGTTGATGTGAAGCGGGGCGCAATGATTTCCCTTAAGGCTGGTAATATCCGCTCCCATACGGGAGAGGGGAGTCATAATCCGTCCCATAGGACGTGACTGGATTGATGTATCACCGGTCAGATCGCTCTCAAATGTCTGTCCGGACAGTATACCGGAAATCAGTCGTGTTGTAGTCCCGCTATTTCCGCAGTCAAGCACAGAATTCGGTGCAGAGAGCCCATGAAGCCCCTTGCCGTGAATCAGAATACGTTCCGGTGTATTTTCGATCTCCACGCCCATTTTTTGGAAGCAGGAGATTGTTGAGAGACAGTCTGCGCCCTGAAGAAAATTGGTAACCTCCGTGGTTCCAAGAGAGAGCGCTCCGAACATAACAGCCCGATGAGATATAGATTTGTCACCCGGGATGCGGATCTCACCTCTCAAAGGTTTTTTTGCTTTTTGAAATTCCATAGAGACCTCCCTTTAATCCCGGCGATGGATGGTGTAACCGTGATCTGTGAGAACTTTTTCTGACAGCGTACAGGAATCTTCTTCATATACTTCAATGCGAAGCACGCCTTCTTCAAATTCACGGTTATGGACAATGCCGATGTTTTTGATATTGATTCCATTGATCGCAAGAATCGTGGTGACTGCAGCAATTCCCCCTGCCTCATCGAGCAGATCACAGTATAGAACGTATGCTTTCTTCGTGGGACCAAAAGATGCATCCGGAAGAGAATCCCGGTATTCTTTTGACTGGTCGAACATCGTATAAAGATCCTCTGCTTTTCTGTGATCTACCAGATATTTCGCCTGAACCAGAATCCGGATATAAGTATCGAGAACTTTGGAAATCTGTTCCTGATTGGAAAGGCAGATCTGCTGCCATACCTCAGGAGAGGAAGATGCAATCCGCGTGATATCCTTGAATCCCCCGGCAGCAATCATTTTCATACGCTCTTCCGGTGTGTCCAGACTCTGGAGTGCATTCACAAGCGTGGATGCCACAATATGGGGTAAATGACTGACAGCAGCGGTGATATAGTCATGCTCTTCATAAGTAATTACCATGGGAATTGCTTTGAGGGAACGAACAAGCTCCACAAAATCTGAGAGAGCAGCGATCTCAACTTCCGAACCGGGAGTGATCATATAATAGGCATTTTCCAGGAGGTAATCCGTAGCACTGTCAAAGCCGGTTTTCTCGGAGCCGGTCATGGGGTGACCACCGATAAAATTGTGAGTTAATCCAAGTGCTTCTGCTGCCTTGTGTATCTCACCTTTTACGCTTCCTACATCAGTGATGATGCAGCCGGGTTTTACAATCCCTTTCAGGAAAGGAAGGTAGGAAATATTTGTCGAAACTGGTGCGCACAGAAAGACATAATCACAGGTGCAAAAACGGTCATCACGATCAGAAAGACTGACATCGATAATGCCCTCTTCCATGGCTTTTTCGATCGTCGTTTTCGTCCTGCAGTAAGCCATCAGTTCAAAATCAGGATGAACTTTTCGCAGTGTTTTTGCAATGGAACCACCGATCAGACCAAGACCGATAAATCCAATGCGCACTTTTTCCTGGGTATTGCACATAGATTACAGCGTCCTTTCTGAGAGTTGAATATAAGGATTCAGATCTTCCATCAGGCGGTCAAATCTGTCAAAGGTAAGAGACTGCGGACCATCGGAGAGCGCATGTTCCGGATCATTGTGTACCTCGATCATCAGGCCATCGGCTCCGCAGGCTACAGCTGCCTTTGCAAGAGGCGGAACGTAGGAATATACACCTGTGGCATGACTGGGATCTACAATGATCGGAAGGTGTGTTTTGGAACGGATTACCGGTACTGCAGACAAATCCAGCGTGTTGCGTGTTGCGGTCTCATAAGTACGGATACCGCGTTCGCAGAGCACAACGTTTGGATTTCCTTCCGAGATAATATATTCGGCTGCATTGAGCCATTCATCAATCGTTGCGGCAATTCCACGCTTTAATAACACCGGAAGACCAGATTTTCCGGCTTCACGAAGAAGCTGAAAATTCTGCATGTTGCGTGCTCCGATCTGAATCATATCAACATATTTTACAGCGGCATTGATGGCTTCCTGACTGATTACCTCACAGATGGTGTTAAGACCAAATTCCCGGCCGGCCTCCTGCATATAGCGCAGACCTTCCTCCTCGAGGCCCTGGAAAGAATAGGGTGAGGTGCGAGGCTTATAGGCACCGCCGCGCAGAATCTGAGCACCAGCTGCCTTCACATTGCGGGCGATGATGAACAATTGTTCTCTTGTCTCCACAGCGCATGGGCCTGCCATAACAGTCAACGTATTCGGACCGATTATGTGATTCCCGACTGTTACAGTGGTCGGTTCCGGATGAAATTTTTTATTGACCAGTTTGTAACTTTCAGTGATGGGAACCAGCTTGTCTACAAAGGGAAGCAACAGGATGTTATCATTGCACAGGCGGTTCTTATCTCCGACAACGCCGATGATGGTTACTTCCTTACCGCGGGAGAGATGAGTTTCCAGCCCTTTGCTCTCCACTGCTTTCGTCACTCTCTGAACGGCATCTTCAGGAGCATGAGGTTTCATTACAATAATCATGATGCAGATTTCCTTTCTATATAATAATAGTAACAATTAAATCAGTTGCATGAATTGTATGCAGCAGTATTAACATTTTACGCGTCTCAAAACGCATGATTTCACATGTTTTTTATTGTATAGCATCTGTCACAAATTGTCAATGATTTATGACTTTAAAGTGTTACACTTTAAAGTGAAGATTCTGCGGAATGGGGATTATTCTGCAGATTGCACAGCAAAAGAGAAGTTACTTTTTGAAAAATCTGAAAAATATTGTGAAATCTGAATAATATGCTTGAAAAATATACGGATCTTTAGTAAAATGTAGACTATGAGAAGTGAAACGGGAACGTGAATCTTTACTAGATTAATACTTATATGGGAGGTATTACATATGGACGTTTTTAGAACTGACCGAATTCGAAATGTGGTGCTGCTTGGACATGGCGGTGCCGGAAAGACTACTCTTACAGAGGCTATGGCATATCTTTCCGGAATGACCAATCGACTGGGGAAAGTTGCAGACGGAAATACTGTCAGTGATTTTGATAAAGAAGAGATTAAGCGTAAATTTTCTATTTCCACAACTCTGGTACCGATTGTCTGGGGCAAGCATAAAATCAATGTTCTGGATACTCCCGGCTTCTTTGATTTTGTAGGCGAGGCTCAGGAGGCTGCCTCTGCAGCAGATGCAGCGGTAATTGTGGTTTCCGGGAAAGCAGGGGTGCAGGTTGGAACGCAGAAAGCATGGGATCTGTGTGAAAAGTATAATCTGCCGCGCATGATTTTTGTTACGGATATGGATCTGGATGATGTCAGCTATCGCCAGGTGGTAGAACAGCTGACAGAGCTGTACGGAAAACGGATTGCGCCTCTTCATATGCCGATTCGTGAAAATGGTAAATTTGTCGGATATATTAATATCGTAAAGAATAAAGGACGCCGTTACATCGAGAAAGACAAAAAGGAAGAATGTGAGATTCCGGAATATTCAGTGGAATATCTTGAAAAATACCGTGAGACACTGATGGAATCTGTGGCAGAGACAAGTGAAGAATTTATGGACCGCTACTTTGGCGGAGAAGAATTTTCAGTGGCTGAGATCTCTGCAGCTCTGGCGACAAACGTGGGAGATGGTTCTCTGGTTCCGGTTTGTATGGGTTCCCCCATTAATCTTCAGGGTGTATCCAATCTGCTGGACGATATCTGCGGATATTTCCCAAGCCCTGCTGATCGTCCCTGTGCCGGCATTAATGTCTCTACCAATGAAATTTTCCAGGCCAACTATGACTTCCAGAAACCGAAGAGTGCAATCATCTTCAAGACCATCGTTGATCCCTTCCTCGGCAAATATTCGATGATTAAAGTTTGCTCTGGTGTTATCAAGAGCGATGATGTTCTGTACAACGTAGATCAGGAATCAGAAGAAAAACTGAATAAACTTTATGTTCTGGAAGGATCGAAACCGATCGAGGTACCGGAACTTCATGCGGGTGATATCGGCGCAATCGCAAAATTGGGAGATGCGAAAACAGGAGATTCTCTTGCAACAAAGGCAAATCAGATCCGTTATGGAAAGCCGGACGTATCCACACCGTATACAGCAAAGAGATATAAACCGAAGAACAAAGCAGACGTTGACAAGATTTCCCAGGCATTTACCAGAATGATGCAGGAAGATCTGACGATGAAGGCGGTAAATGACTCTGCAAACCACCAGACTCTGATCTTTGGTATGGGTGATCAGCATATTGATATTATTGTAAGTAAGCTTCTGGAGCGTTATAAAGTGGAAGTTGAGCTCAGCAAACCGAAGGTTGCATTCCGTGAAACGATCCGCAAGAGTTCGGATGTAGAAGCAAAATACAAAAAACAGTCCGGCGGACATGGACAGTATGGTCATGTAAAGATGCGTTTCCAGGCATCCGGTAATCTGGAGGAAGCATACGAGTTTGAACAGGAAGTAGTAGGAGGAGCTGTACCGAAGAACTATTTCCCGGCTGTAGAAAAAGGGATTCAGGATGCTGTTCAGAGCGGCCCGCTGGCAGCATATCCGGTTGTGGGTGTCAAGGCAGTTCTTTATGATGGTTCTTATCATCCGGTAGATTCTTCCGAGATGGCATTTAAAACTGCTGCAATTCAGGCGTTCAAGAAAGGCTTTATGGAGGCTTCACCGGTTCTTCTGGAGCCGATTGTATCTATGAAAGTAATTGTAGATGACAAATATACCGGAGATGTCATGGGAGATTTGAACAAACGACGCGGCCGTGTGCTTGGAATGAATCCCGATCATAAGGGACATACCATTATCGAGGCGGATGTACCGGAACTTGAAATTTATGGATACGGTACTACCTTGCGTTCCATGACAGGAGGCAGCGGAGAGTTCTCATATGAATTTGCCAGATACGAACAGGCTCCGGCGGATGTCCAGGCAAAAGAGATTGAAGCACGTGCAAGCAAAGTGGCAAAAGATGAAGAATAAAGAATAAAACTCTGTTGGTTTGCCAGGGAGTTTTCAGATGAAAAGAGTGCGCGGTTCCGATAAACAAGGAAGAAACAGCGCACTCTTTTTCTGGTTTTTTAAAAATCCCAAAAAAACGATTTGTCAAATACATAAAATAGTGATAGAATACAACTGGGTTTTTATCTGTTCAGAAGAGCAATAGATCAGAGAGACGGAACGTGAAACATGCAGGAGGTTTGAGATGAGTAAGAAATACGAGCCGCAGAAAATAGAAAAAAAGTGGCAGAAAATCTGGCAGGATGAAAAGGCCTTCGCGGCCACGGATGATTATACAAAACCGAAGTACTATGCGCTGGTGGAATTTCCATATCCTTCCGGACAGGGTCTTCATGTAGGACATCCGCGTCCTTACACAGCACTTGATATTGTGGCAAGAAAGCGGAGAATGCAAGGTTACAATGTCCTGTATCCGATGGGATGGGATGCTTTTGGCCTTCCGACTGAAAACTATGCGATCAAGAATCATATACATCCGAAGATTGTAACGAAAAACAATGTACAGCATTTCAAAAATCAGCTGCAGTCTCTTGGATATTCTTTCGATTGGGATCGTGAGATTAATACAACCGATCCGGAGTATTATCACTGGACTCAGTGGATTTTCCTGAAACTTTTTAAAGCCGGTCTTGCATACAAAAAAGAGATGCCGATCAATTGGTGTACTTCCTGTAAAGTCGGACTTGCCAATGAAGAGGTTGTAAACGGTGTCTGTGAGCGCTGCGGCAGCCCGGTTGTCCGCAAAGTAAAGAGTGAGTGGATGCTGAAGATTACCGAATACGCGGACAAACTGATTGAGGGTCTGGACGATGTGGATTATATTGAGCGAGTGAAAACATCTCAGAAGAACTGGATTGGCCGTTCCCACGGAGCAGAAGTGGACTTCTCACTGAAAGATAAACCGGAAAAGCTGACGATCTATACCACACGTCCGGATACACTTTTTGGAGTTACCTATATGGTACTTTCTCCGGAGCATCCGTATATCGATAAATATAAAGAGGAAATCAAAAACTGGGATGCTGTGTGTGAATACCGTGAGATGGCAGCAAGAAAATCGGATTTTGAGCGTTCTGAACTTGCAAAAGAGAAGACCGGTGTGATGCTGGATGGACTGACGGCTGTCAATCCGGTGAATCAGAAGGAGATTCCGATCTGGATTTCCGATTATGTCCTGATGAGTTATGGTACCGGTGCGATTATGGCAGTACCGGCACACGATGAACGTGACTGGGAGTTTGCGAAGAAATTTGATATGCCGATTATCGAGGTGGTAGCCGGCGGAGATGTTCAGAATGCTGCGTTTACAGATGTGGCGACCGGTACACTGGTGAATTCAGGATTTTTGAATGGACTGGAAGTAGCTGATGCGAAGAAGAAGATTCTTGAATGGCTGGAAGAGAATCATGTAGGTACAGCAAAAACCAATTATAAACTGCGTGACTGGGTATTCTCCCGTCAGCGTTACTGGGGCGAGCCTATCCCGATTGTACACTGCGATCGGTGTGGATATGTTTCGCTTCCGGAAGAATCACTGCCTCTGGAATTGCCGGAAGTCGAGAGTTATATGCCGACAGACAACGGGGAATCTCCGCTTGCGGCCATGACAGACTGGGTGAATACCACCTGTCCGTGCTGCGGCGGACCGGCGAAGCGGGAGACGGATACCATGCCGCAGTGGGCCGGCTCTTCCTGGTATTATATCCGCTATGTGGATCCGAAGAATAAGAATGCGCTTGCAAGCAAAGAAGCTATGGATTACTGGCTGCCGGTAGACTGGTATAATGGAGGTATGGAGCATACCACACTGCATCTTCTCTACTCCCGTTTCTGGCATAAATTCCTCTATGACCAGGGTGTTGTACCTTGTCCGGAACCATATCAGAAGCGGACTTCACACGGCATGATTCTCGGTGAAAACGGAGAGAAGATGAGTAAATCCCGTGGAAATGTGGTGAATCCGGATGATATTGTCAACGAATTCGGAGCGGATACGCTTCGTACCTATGAGATGTTTATCGGAGCTTTTGATCTGAGTGCATCCTGGTCACAGGAGGGAGTGAAAGGCTGCCGTCGTTTCCTCGACCGTGTATGGAAGCTGCAGGAATCCGTTGTTGAGGGAGGTACGTACTCCAAAGAACTGGAAGCACGTATGCACCAGACGATTAAGAAAGTATCCGGGGACTATGAATCGCTGAAGTATAATACCGCGATTGCGGCAATGATGACGCTGGTGAATGATATCTATAAAGCCGGCAAAGTGACAAGAAAAGAATTTGAGACACTTCTGATTCTTCTGAATCCGGTTGCTCCGCATATGACAGAAGAGCTCTGGGAGGATCTGGGTTATGAAGGCCGCCTCTATCAGGCAAAATGGCCTGAGTATGAGGAAGCAAAAACAGTAGAAGCTGTGGTTGAGATTGCGGTACAGATCAACGGAAAAATGCGTGGCACAATCACAATTGCAAAAGACGCTGACAAAGAGACAGCAATTGCCGCAGCCAAAGAAGCGATTGCCGATAAGCTGACCGGAAAGATCGTAAAAGAGATCTATGTACCGGGACGTATTGTAAATATTGTTCAGAAATAATCAGAGGACATAATAAGAACTGCGGTCTGTAAGCGGCTTTTCCTGCGAATTACAGACCGTGGTTTTCTATTGTTGAATAAGAAAGGTTTGGAGAACAATATGAAGAAGTATCTGGCAATACTAGGACTGATTTTTGTGACGGTAATCTGGGGCGGAGGTTTCGTGGCAAGCGATATGGCTCTGGAATCACTGACACCTTTCCAGATTGTCACGGGACGTTTTTTCCTTGCCTCGCTGCTGATGGGAATTCTCAGCTGGAAAACGATTCCCGGTATGACCCGGGAGGAAGTCCGTGCGGGTGTGTGGATGGGGGTAGCCCTTTTTGCGGGATTTGCGCTGCAGATCGTAGGTCTGTCTTATACAACCCCGTCAAAAAATGCATTTTTGACAGCTACGAATGTAGTTATGGTACCATTTATCAGTTTCCTGTTCTGTCACAAGAAGATTGGTGCAAGAGGCATGATTGGTGCGATTCTGGCAGTGGCAGGGGTAGGAGTTTTGTCCCTTAATGGGAACTTTTCCCTGGGACTCGGAGACGGTCTGACACTTCTGTGCGCTGTGGGATTTGCATTTCAGATTTTCCTGACCGGTATTTTCGTAAAAAACTGCAGGGCTGAGATTCTCAACTTTCTTCAGATGCTGACTGCTTTTATACTGTCGGCAATCTGTATGATTGTATGCAGGGAATTTACCGTACAGGCGGATGCGAAAGGATGGCTGAGCCTTCTGTATCTTGGTGTCGTCAGCACTACCGTTTGCTATCTTCTGCAGACTACATGTCAGAAATATGTCGAAGAGACCAAAGCGGCTGTTATCCTTTCCATGGAATCGGTATTTGGTACGCTGCTCTCGATTTTGATCTTGCATGAACGGGTGACTGTGCGGATGTTGATCGGATGTATTATGATTTTTGCAGCCGTCCTTATCTCAAATTCAGAACCGGAACAAGCGGTTACAGAGAACATAGATCCTTTGCAGGAAATGAAAGAGGTTTGATTTATGAAATGCCAAAGGAGGTAGAAAGGGTATGTTGGAAGAAATTAAACAGGAAGCTCGTGAGATAACAGAAGAACTGATTGAGACAGCAAAGATGAAGCGCGGACAGATTCTGGTGGTAGGTTGTTCCTCAAGCGAGATTGCCCATTATCGTCTGGGAACGCATTCCAGTGAGGAAATCGGAAAGGCCGTTTTCGATGCTATCTATGAGAGTGCGAATGCACATGGCATATATCTGGCGGCTCAGTGCTGTGAACATCTGAACCGTGCGGTGATTCTGGAGAGAGAAGCGGCAGAACGCTATGGATACGAGGCAGTAAGTGTCGTACCCTGGCTAAAAGGAGGCGGTTCCTTTGCGATGGCAGCTTATTATGGTCTGAAGGAGCCATCTGCGGTGGAGCATGTAAAAGCCCATGCCGGAATGGACATCGGAGATGTGCTGATCGGAATGCAGCTTCGGGATGTAGCGGTTCCGGTGAGGACAGCACGCAATTCGATCGGTGACGCACACGTAGTATGTGCCAGAACAAGGCCCAAATACATCGGAGGAGAGAGAGCGCATTATACTGAAGATCCCGAAATGAGAAAATAAAGAAACAGGAGTATCGGATGAATTTTAAGTGGCGATACTCCTGTTTTCGTGTTGACATACATACACAAGAAAGGATCCGGGGGCTTTTCTGCGTTCTGATGCAGATCAGTTAAACGTGTACGCCCTTCTCATTCTGCCGTTTGCGATGGATAATTTTCTGCTTCTTCCAGAAGGAAGATACCGCATCAACAAAGAGATTCAGATAGCGCAGTGTCGGTTCTGTCGCAACGGAGAAGATGACGAGCAGCATGATACACTTTCGTGACATACCGGTAATGGCAAACAGAGGGCGCAGGAACATGACACAGAACAGAAAAGCGACTGCTGAGAAGATCAGAGTTACCCAGCGCATCCAATTTAAGGGTTTGCTGACACGATACAGGATCATGAAACCGACGATGGCCAGCAGCATAGTGGAAGCGGTTGCAATATCTTCACTACCCACGTTAAATTCCTGACCGAATACAACAAGCGTGGCTACCATCAAAAAATCGGTAAGCGCGGCGGGAAGTGCACGCAACATAATATTTGATATAAAATGTCCTTCAATGCGATTCTTATTTGGCATCAGGGAGAGTAAAAATCCTGGGATGCCGATGGTAAACATGCTGATCAGAGAGATCTGGGAAGGTTCCAGAGGATACGTCAGCATAGAAATCAGTGAAAACAGAGACAGCAGGAAGGAAAAAATGTTTTTTACGAGAAACAGTGATCCTGAGCGCTGCAGGTTATTGACTACCCTGCGTCCTTCCAGTACCACAGAGGGCATTTTCGAAAAGTCATTATCAAGTAATACCAGCTGTGCAGCCTGTGCGGCGGCATCGCTGCCGGATGCCATGGCAACGGAACAGTCCGCATCCTTTAAAGCCAGAACATCGTTTACACCATCACCGGTCATGGCAACGGTTTTTCCTGCGTTCTTTAAAGCCTGCACGAACTGACGTTTCTGATCCGGAGTCACACGGCCGAACACTGTATACTTCAGAACTGCTTCTTCGATTTCTTTCTGAGTTTTCAGCGTCGAAGCATCCACATATTGATCTGCATGCTCAATGCCGGCCTGTTTCGCAACCTCAGAAACGGTGACCGGATTGTCACCGGAAATTACTTTGACGCGGACACCCTGTTCTGAGAAATAACGGAAGGTATCTGGCGCTTCTTTCCGAATCGAATTGGAAAGCAGAACATAGGCCATGGGAGTCACTTTTCCTGCAAGTGCTTTGCCGTCCGGAACCGTCTCGCAGGTTCCAAAGACCAGAAGACGATAGCCTTCCCGGGTATATGGCTCTATCTCTGACTGATATTTTGCGAAATCTTCACGTAAAACAAATTCCGGAGCACCAAGTACATAAGAGGCATCAGAGAAGGAAACGCTGGAATACTTATATGCGGAGGAAAAGGAAGTAACCGAAACTGGTGTCTTTCCATGATTCTCCGTAAAATATTCTTTCATCGCTTCCATGGTGATGTTATCCTTTGCCATGGCAGCAGTGAAGTCGCCGATGGTGAGAGAAAGTTCGTTTATATCTTCGGAATTGTCATTCCCGGTGGGAATGACCTTGTTCACTTTCATGACAGTTTCCGTTATAGTTCCGGTTTTATCTACACACAGGACATTGACTCTCGCCAACGTCTCGATGCATTTCATGTCATGAACCAGAACCTTTTGGGAAGCGAGACGGATGACGCTGACCGCAAGCGCAACACTTGCAAGCAAATAAAGACCTTCCGGAATCATACCGATGACTGCGGCCACCATAGAAGTGATGCTTTCCCGGAATGTTTCATGGGAAATAAAAAACTGCTGACCAAAAAGAAGGATTCCAATCGGAATGATCAGGATGCCTACGATCTTTACCAGGCGGTTCAGAGAGCGAATCATTTCGGACTGCTCACCTTCTTTCATTGCCTTCGCCTCCAGCGTTAGCTGGGAGATATAGGAATCCTCCCCGACTTTTGTCAGACGGCTTTTACAGCTTCCGGATACGATAAAACTTCCTGACATCAATGTGTCACCGGGACGTTTCGTGATCTCATCGGATTCTCCTGTCAGGAGTGATTCGTTTACCTGAACCTCGCCTTCCAGAACAATGGCGTCGGCACAGATTTGTTTTCCCGCCTGAAACAGAACTATATCATCCAGTACCAGATCTTCGGCCGGAAGTGTGGCCTGTTTTCCGTCTCTGATAGCGACTGCCTTTGGCGCATTCAATACAGAGAGCTTTTCCAGCGTGTTTTTGGCACGAATTTCCTGGAAGATACCAATCAGAGTATTTGCGATAATGACAGGGAGAAACGTCAGATCACGAAAAGAACCTGCAATGATCAAAAGGATTGCAATAATCAGGAAAATTAAATTGAAATAAGTAAAGAGATTACTTTTAATAATTTCACTGGTTGATTTGGATGGCGGTTCTACTGCACGATTGGACCATCCGTTGTCACGGTATTCTTTGACCTGAGCGCTGGTAAGACCAACCGATGGGTCTGCCGTGTAGCGTGTTGTGGGGACTCTTGGTTTTAAAATCTCGGATATGGACTTTCTCATATGGTATTCCTCTCTTGATGTAATAATCTGTTTGCTCCCTACGGAGAAAGCAGTGATCCTGAAAAAAGGAAACGGTACAGAGAGGATCCTGTTTTGCAGGACACTCTCTGTGTACCAGTTTATGGAAAGTATAACATAGAAAAAAGTAAGAAATAATGAATTATCTGTTAAGATTTCTGAAAATCTTGTACTTCCCTGATTCCGTGAATATCAGGCGCAGCTACCATGGAATAATTCGTATAATAAACAACAAAACCAGGTTTACTTCCATTGGGTTTTCGAAGATTCTTCTTCTTTGTATAATCGATTTCCACTTTGGGAGACTGCCGACCTTTGGAATAATAAGCGGCCAGTCGCGCTGCTTCCTCAAATGTCGTATCAGGAAGCTCTTTCCCGTTGGTTTTTACGATGACATGACTGCCGGGCTGTCCTTTGGAGTGAAACCACCAGTCATTGCCGGATGCAAACTTGAAAGACAACTCTTCGTTCTGGTAGTTGTTTTTCCCTACGTAAATATCGAAACCATCGGAAGAACGGTAGTGGAAAGGATGAGAAGTGATTTTCTGTTTTTTTCCCGAAGGACCTTTTCTGCGGATATATCCATATTCGATCAGCTCTTCTTTCACCTGAACCAGATCGGCTTCATCAAGAGCGATATCCAAGGAGGTACTTACAGATTCCAGATGTTCAATATCTTCTTTTGTTTCAATGAGCAGTTCATTTAGTGCCTCTTCTGTGCGCTTTAATTTACTGTAGCGGTCAAAATATTTTTTTGCGTTTTCGGCAGCAGTCAGCCTGCTGACCAGAGGAATGGTAATCATCTCATTGGTGTAGTAATTCAAAGCTTCCAGAGACTTTGCACCAGGCTCCAGACCATAACCGTATGTATTCAGTAGTTCTCCATACACACGATATTTTTCTTTCTTTTCTGTGTCCTTTTGCTGCTTTTTCTGGAGTTCGTATTTTTTGACATTGCGTTCCAGTGCTGTATTGACAATCCGGCGCAGGTCTGCAGATTTCTGACGGATTCGCGTAATGCGGTTTCTCATGGAATAATAGGTTTCCAGAACAGCCGAGATGGAAGAGAAAGTTTCACACCGCAATTCCCTGTACTGAGAAAGGGAAAACGCAGCGAATTCCAGAGGCTCTTCTCCATGATATATAATGTTTGGAGAAAAAGCGCCTTCTTTGATATCATCCGTCATACGTGCAAAGGTATGAAAGAGATGGAGTCTTGCGGTTTCTTCCAGAACATTGATGGAAAATCCTCCGTCAACGCCGGCTCTTGTACAGACTTCCTCTGCCATCAGAGGGCTAAAGCCTGTCAGAGAAGAATAAATCGCCTTTGCGGCAGGCATTGGCTTTGAGCAGACAAAGTTGAAAAACTCCTCCTCGGTGATGGTAAGCGGATCCTTCTTGTCCTGCGTATGAGGAATGAACCAGGTTCTTCCCGGCAGTACCTCACGAACGGAACTCATATTTGCGGAAATGTGTTTAATACTGTCAATGATCGTCAGATCTTCCTGACAGAAAATGATGTTGCTGTGCTTGCCCATGATTTCTACAATCAGTTTCTTATGACAAAGATCCCCAAGCTCATTGAGATGTTCCAGATCAAAAATCAGAATGCGTTCCAGTCCTGGCTGCGTTACAGAGAGAATCCTTGCGCTTCCGATATGCTTACGCAGAAGCATGCAGAAATTCGGAGCAGTCAGTGGTCCCGGTTTATTTGTCTCTGTAAGATAAATCAAAGGAAGGGATGCACTGGCAGAAATCAGAAGACGATAAAGTGTCCGGTTGTTTTTGACTGTGATCATTAATTCATCGGCTTCAGGCTGAGCAATTTTATTGATTTTTCCGCCAACGATCGTATCGTTTAGCTCTTTTACAACATTGGAAACAGTAATGCCATCAAATGCCATAGTTATCAACTCCTAGTATGATAGTGGTGTCGTTCGGGGTTTTCCTGTGATGGTAACACCCCGATATTATCATCATTATAATATATAAAAAAAGATTTGACTAGGGTTTCTGAATGAATTATAATAAATCTGTATGGGCAAAGACCGACGCAAATCGGCCATTCCGTACAGGAGGCATGTGATCCATGATAAAAAGTATGACCGGCTTTGGAAGAGCCGAGATTTCCAACAGTGATTGGAGAATTGCAGTTGAGATCAAATCTGTGAATCACAGATATCTGGATTTTAATGTGAAACTACCAAAGAAACTTGGGTGTTTCGAGGCTGCGATCCGAGGAGTGCTGAAGGAATATATTCAGCGTGGCAAGGTGGACGTCTTCCTGACGTATGAGGACTTCACAGACAGTAATGTACAGCTAAAATACAATCGTCTTCTGGCAGGCCAGTATCTGGAATATTTCCGCCAGATGGAGGAAGAGTTTTCTATCGAGAACGATGTGAAAGTATCAATGCTATCCCGATGCCCTGATGTTTTCACTATGGAAGAGCTGACGGTGGATGAGGAAGAACTCTGGGCGGAGCTCGAGGCGGTTCTGAGAAAAGCGGCTGTCCAGTTTGCAGAGGCAAGAGACCGAGAAGGTCAGGCTCTTTTGGCAGATCTGCTTGGTAAATTGGATGGTATGAAAAATGGCGTTGATGAGATTGAAAAAAGAGAACCTCAGATTATGAAGGAATACCGGGAGCGCCTGATTGAACGCACCAGGGAACTGCTTTTGGATGTACAGCTTGATGAAGCCAGAATTGCCTCAGAAGTTGTTCTTTTTGCAGACAAGATCTGCACGGATGAGGAAACCGTAAGACTACGCAGCCACATTGAGAGCATGAAGTCAGTACTTCTCGCGGGTGGAAGTGTTGGCCGGAAACTTGATTTTATTGCACAGGAAATGAATCGGGAGGCGAACACGATTCTCTCGAAAGCAAATGATCTCGAGACTTCCAACATCGCCATTGAACTGAAGACAGAGATTGAAAAAGTCCGGGAGCAGATCCAGAATATTGAATAGGCAGGTAGATAAAGTGGCAAAACTTGTAAATATCGGATTCGGAAATGTTGTGAATTCGGACAAGATTATTGCTGTGGTAAGCCCGGAAGCCGCACCGATCAAACGGATGGTTCAGCGGGCAAAAGAAAATAATAAGATTATTGATGCCACCCAGGGGCGCAGGACAAAGGCAGTGATTATTACCGGCGAGGAATACGTGATTTTGTCAGCACTGCAGCCGGAAACCATCAGCCGCAGATTTCACGCAGGCTGGGAGGCGGAGAAAGAACGGGGAGAGCAAGAGGATGAGTAAAGGAATACTTACCGTAGTGTCCGGCTTCTCGGGAGCAGGAAAAGGGACGCTGATGAAGCGTCTGATGTCAGATTATGATAATTATGCATTGTCTGTCTCGGTAACAACGCGGAATCCGAGACCGGGGGAGGAAGAAGGAAAAGATTATTTCTTCCGTACGCAGGAAGAATTCGACCGAATGGTGGAGGAAGATGCGTTTATCGAGTATGCCCGCTATGTAAAGCATTCTTATGGAACTCCGAAAGCCTATGTGGAGCAGCAGCTGTCAGCCGGTAAGGATGTCATTCTGGAGATCGAGATCCAGGGAGCTTTGCAGGTTAAGAAAAAACGTCCGGATGCACTACTTGTGTTTATCACTCCTCCGAGTGTGGAGGAGCTCGAAAGGCGTCTTCGCGGAAGAGGTACGGAGACAGAAGAAGTCATTGCAGGTCGCATGAGGCAGGCAGTGGGTGAGTCGGAAGGTATGGAAAAATATGACTATATCCTGGTGAATGATGATCTTGATATCTGTGTAAAACAGATGCATGAGACCATCTGCAGTCAGCATTTTATGAGCTGCCGCCAGAAGGAATTTATCAGTACGATCCAGAAAGAGTTGAAAGAAAGAGAGGAGACATTAGAATGATTCATCCGTCATATCAGGAATTAATTGCAACTATCAATGAGGGTCAGGACATGGATGAGGCACCGGTTGTCAGCAGCCGTTACTCCCTTGTGCTTGCCACCAGTAAACGGGCCAGACAGCTGATCGCTGGAGCGGAGCCGCTGGTGAAAGTGAAGAAAGGCATGAAGCCGTTATCTGTTGCTGTGGAGGAAATGTACAAAGGAGAGGTTACGATTCTTCCGGATGATGTGCAGCAGGAGGAAGAGACTGCCGAATAAAAAACCATTCACAGGAGAATTGCATGAAAATACTATTTATTTCCCTGGGATGCGACAAAAACCTGGTAGATTCTGAGCATATGCTGGGTCTGCTGGTTGCACAGGGATATGAGATTACAGACTCGGAAGAAGAGGCAGATATTATTGTCATTAATACCTGCTGTTTTATCCATGATGCAAAGGAAGAAAGTATTGACAATATTCTGCAGATGGCAAAATATCGCACAGAGGGAAGATGTAAAGTTCTTCTGGTGACCGGATGCATGGCTGAGCGTTACCGCAGCGAAATTATGGAAGAGATTCCGGAGGTGGATGCGGTTCTTGGCACCAACAGTTACGATAAAATTGCACTTGCGATCCAGGATGTTCTTACAGGACAGAAATATGAAAATTACGCAGAGCTGGTGGGAATTCCCAAAACGGAAGCAAAGAGAATTGTAACCACCGGAGGTTATTATGAATATCTGAAAATTGCGGAGGGATGTGATAAACACTGTACTTACTGCATTATTCCAAAACTGCGCGGTTCTTATCGCAGTGTCCCAATGGAGGAGCTTCTTAGTGAGGCGCGTGCCATGGCAGAACAGGGGGTAAGAGAACTGATTCTTGTGGCGCAGGAAACAACGATTTATGGTGTTGATCTCTATGGAAAACCATCACTCCATCTGCTGCTGCGTGAACTGTGTAAGATTCCGGGACTGTATTGGATAAGAATTTTATATTGCTATCCCGAGGATATTTATCCGGAACTGATCCAGACAATAAAAGAAGAACCGAAAATCTGTCATTATCTTGATTTGCCGATCCAGCACGGCAACAGTGAGATATTGAAGCGTATGGGCCGCCGTACATCCAAAGAAGAGCTGATTCAAATCGTCGGAAATCTTCGGAAAGAAATTCCGGATATTTCGCTGCGCACCACGCTGATTACCGGATTTCCGGGTGAAACAGAGGAACAGCATCAGGAATTACTCGAATTTATCAATGATATGGAATTTGACCGTCTGGGAGTGTTTACGTATTCTCCGGAGGAGGGAACGCCTGCAGCGAATATGGATCATCAGATTGAGGAAGAAGTAAAACTGGATCGTCAGCAGGAACTGATGGAACTGCAGCAGGAGATTTCAGCAGAACTTGGAGAACGAAAGATCGGACGGGAGCTTCTGGTGATGATCGAAGGGGAGATTCCCGAGGAACATGCTTATGTGGGCCGCAGTCAGGCAGATGCACCTGGTGTGGATGGATACGTATTTATTAACACGTCAGAAACACTGTTATCCGGAGATTTTGTGAAAGTGAAAATTGTCGGGGCCCTGGAATATGATTTGATAGGAGAGATAAGCGAATGAATTTACCTAATAAATTAACGATTCTGAGAGTTATCATGATTCCGTTTTTTGTACTGTTCATGCTTTCCTCTTTCGGTGGGGATGCCGGAAAGTGGATTGCACTTGTGATTTTTGTTGCAGCAAGCCTTACCGACACGCTGGATGGATATATTGCCAGGAGAGACCATCTGGTAACGGATTTTGGGAAATTTATGGATCCGCTTGCTGATAAACTGCTGGTATGCTCTGCCCTGATCTGTTTTGTTGAGATGGGGAAACTGCCGGCGTGGATGGTTATCATTATTATTTCCAGAGAATTTATTATCAGTGGGTTCCGTCTGATTGCTTCTGATAATGGCATTGTCATAGCTGCAAGTAAGTGGGGCAAGTTAAAGACGATCAGTCAGATGGTGATGATTGTTCTGGTCATTGCAGATCTCGGCGGAGTTTTTGCCGTTCTGGAACAGATTTTTATCTGGCTGGCTTTGATCCTGACGGTAGTATCCCTGGTTGATTATGTGATAAAAAACAAAAATGTACTTTCGATGCAGAATTAAATGAAAGCAATCCAAAGGGCGGAGCAGCTTCTTTGGAATAGAAAATATGCGTCCGTTGACTGAACTGTTTCAGCCAGAGAGACGCATATTTTATTTCCGGCTTTTGGACTTGGGGTATGCAGAATAAGAATAAGGAGGCTGATCCATAGTGAGTGAAGTGGGAAACGGGATTGTGGCTGAGGAGCTGCAACTGAATCAACTGGAGGCTGAAACAGTAGAATTACTGAAAAAACATCATTTGAGACTAACAACAGCAGAGTCCTGCACCGGTGGAGCGATTTCAGCTGGCATAGTCAACGTACCGGGAGCATCGGAAGTGCTGATGCAGGGATTAGTGACTTACGCGAATGAAGCGAAAGAACGGTATCTGGGTGTGAAAAAGGAAACACTGGAGAAGTACGGAGCGGTCAGTGTGCAAACAGCCAGTGAGATGGCCACAGGTGCCTGCAGCTGTACCGGAACAGAAGCATCCATTGCCACAACGGGGATTGCAGGACCGGGAGGCGGAACAGTGCAAAAGCCGGTAGGTCTTGTATATATTGGATGCTGTGTTCTTGGAAAAACAGTGGTAAAAGAATTCCATTTCCGCGGGGATCGGCAGGAAATCCGGTCCCAGGCAGTGCTGGAAGCTTTGAAGCTGCTAATTGAGACAGTTACCTGTGCATTTTCCGAATAATCTGCATCATCTGGTCGATTTTTGCAGCTTCCTCCCGTGATTTTCCTGATTTTAGCGCATTGACAATCAATTCCATTTCGGCGGAGGAGAACTGCATTCCCTTTTTTCTGGAGGTACTGGATGCAGCCATTAAAAATGGAAGCAACTCTGTCTGGGTTTTTCCCTTGCCGCTCTCCGCCATGGAGCGGAGCATCTGAAGCTTTGCAAAATCGATGCCGGAAAGACTGGGATCGCTGGTCCAGTCTTTTTGGTCTGACGATGTGTTACTCTTTGAATCCGGTCGATACTTCTGATTCATTATGATCCTCCCCGCATGCGCGCATAAGTTGAAACGTTTCAAAGGTTTGAATGAGTGTATCAAGTGTTTCTTTTCGCTCACCGGTTGCAAAACGTGCTATATCATTCAACATATCGATAGGATTGGCATCCGGATGGTTATTCTCAGACATCATGGAGAGTTCCATCGGCTGTGAGAACAGAGAGATTGTTCGCTCCAGCTCGAGACATTTGGCAAAAACAGAAAGGATCGGCTGGACTTTGGGATTACTGTATGGGATAGCAGCCTTGAGCATCTGAAGCTGATCTTGGGCGATCATCTGATCAAGAGGAGTCATCTTTTCTTCGTCCTGTTCATACATAAGCGATTATTTCCTGGACTTTTCTACTATGATATGATACGAAGAGAAAAAAATGACAGTCAGCCGGAAGTTCTTTTTTTGCATTTCGGTAAGTTTGCATCAGATTTCCGACCCTGGGACCGTGTCATCATATTATAAGAGTGACAGGAAAGTGAACGTGCATGTTTTTCTGTCATTCTGAAAAAAGAAAGGATCGGAAGGCTTATGAAAGAGCAGAGCGAAAAAGTTGTGATAGATGGGAATGCATTTTATGAACTTGATTTAGACTGCCAGAAAAAGATGGAAAACCAAACGAAAGTTTTGCGGCAAAGAAATGAAGAGCGGAAGAAAAGAACAGCGGAAGAAAACAGAAAACGAAGACGAAACGGATAAGGATATTTAAAAAGATCTCCCGGAAAAGCAACGACTTTTCCGGGAGATCTTTACTGTCAGCTGGCCGCTATAAGATTCCATCCGGAATCAATCACCAGCAGTTTGCTTTTTTAGAATTGAATCAATGAGCTCAGCATCCGCATCCGTTGCCCCATCCGCCGCAGCAGAAGAGCAGGATGATAATTAACAGACAGCTGTCGTTGCCCCATCCACATTCACCGCGGCGATTGTTGCCCCATCCGCCGCAGCAGGAGAGAAGCAGGATAATCCAGATAATGTTGCAGCAGTCACCATTGCCGAAAAATCCGTTGGAAAGACCACATCCATTATCACATCCACATCCGTTATCACATCCGTTGTCGCATCCGCATCCGCAGTTTGTGGCAGCTAAATCACTCATGTTTCGTCCTCCGAAGAATCATTTTGGTTTACACTTCATGATATGAAAACTGCCGGGATATGGTTACATAAAAAAGAAAATTTTCGATCAATGGTATGTGAAAAAGCAGGATGTCGAATCGGTTGTCATCTTACAGGCTTCTGCCCTGGAAGTCAAACAGTTCTTTTACCGGGACATCCAGCGCTTCTGCAATATCGAACAGAAGATTCAAAGAAATCGAAGTCTTGGTATTGGGTGCTTCGATATTGCTCATATGAGTCCGACTGATGTGTACAGACTCAGCAAGTTCTGCCTGGGTCATACCTTTTGCTCTGCGATAATAAGCAATCGTTAATCCGAGAAGTCGAAGATCATTTAATCGCTCATAATTCATTTGCCAAATTCTCCTTTCGATTATTTTTCAACGGCTTTATGATATTTTTCAATCGTGCCTTGTTATTATCATTACTATAGTAATACGTAATAGAAAATTAGAAAACAATGAAAAAATTTACAGATGCAGTCGCAATGTATGCATCAATCAACATACATTGGATAGAAGCAATATCTTGCTTATAAAAAATACTGTTACGTTGTCATCAGTGATTCGAAAGTGTGATAAAGATTCAGCTTTCCGTATCCCCATTCCCGGTTTGGATAATTCAGATCCGGACTGCGGGTGGCTCCGCGAATCAGATAGATCTTCAGTTCCTGCGATGTAAAATAATGGACGGGTATTCTTTGCATACCCCACTGGAGAAGCAGCGCGGCAGCGCCTGCAGTGATGGCGGCAGAGGCGCTGGAACCGGTCCGGTTTCTGTAAGAACCGGAAGGTCCCGGTCCGGTGACGTCAACACCTGGTGCTGCAAAATCAGGTTTGCTGTTTCCAAGTCTGGTAAATCCCCGGCCTGAGTGAAGGTAGATACTGTTATTCGAAGCCTGATACGTGGAAGGTGACAAAATGGGGATTGCAGTAGATGGAGATGTGAGTGTGGTGTAGGGGTTCGGTTCAAGAAAGGTAATATCCGGTTTTGTAAATCCAGTGATGGGAAGCCAGATATGAAAGTCCGTATAACTGGAAATGGAACTGTAAACCTGAAGGTTCCAGATACCGGGAGTCGGGTCTTTCAGACGTATGACAATCAGCTGGCTTCCGGTAGAGGTCTGAACTACATCATAGTTCACATAGATTACTGTTTGTTCCAAAACAAATGTGATCCGTTGCTCCTGGTTAAGCGATACCGGAATTCTTGGAATGGATTCACCGACCGGGGAACGAAAACCGACGGAAAAAAGTTGGGGTGCCTGCCCCCACAATTCCATATAAAAGCCAGGACTCCCGTCCGGTACACGGATTTCTACGTTTGCTGCAGATAAATCTTCATATCCGGAACCTAAATAATGATGTGCCATACCACCTTCGTTGCCGGTCGCACAGACTGGAATGATTCCCTGTGTCTCACCCAGATGGGAGAGCATGATACAAAGCGGCAGCGAACCGGAATGGCTCCCCTGATTGCTGCCAAGAGCCAGGCAGATAACGAGTGGTTTTTTTTCGATCTCAGCTACGTGGGTGAGATAGCGAAGTGCAGTCATGATGTCATCTTCCTGATAGGCAATGGCATCCGGTGAGACCAGATAGAAATCCCTGAGGTATTGTTTCGCTTCTTTTAGCTTTACCACAACCAGATCTGCATCTGGTGCAGCGCCAAGAAATTCATTTGCGGAATTTGGAGTACCGGCTGCAATTCCGGCCACATAAGTTCCGTGTCCATTGGTATCTTTTTGGGGAACGACCGTGTAGGGCTGATCGCTGGTAAGGGCTTCGTTGATTTGGGTGCTGGTATATTCACTTCCATAGGGGAAGAGAGAGGGAGGGTTTCCAGTTTGCAGCGTCTGATCCCAGATGCGCAGGATACGTGTTTTGCCGGATGCGTCCAAAAAAGCAGGGTGAGTATAGTCAATTCCGGTATCCAGAAAGCCGATGATGACATTCTTGCCGGTCAGACCGGTTCCGGGAAGATTCTGAGTCTGTACGATTCCGGATACTTCCAGAGACAGAGTACTAAGAGGGGAAAACAATTTTGGAACTGTCGCATAGGGAACATCCCGCAGGAGATTTTCGGGGAGCTCATTTCTTTTGAGAAAAAGAATCGAATACTGGGAATCAATTCTCAGAATGCTGCTGTCCGGTGAAAGCAGCTGCAGATAGTTTTCGGATTGAATCACATAGCTGCGCACCAGGAGGTTTGCATAAGTTTCGGAGTAGATTTGCTCCTGTAAAGTCATAAGAGAAAACTCCGTTTTTGCTATCCTATTCCAGAGGGTGTGCAGCTATGAGAAGAGAGTGATGTTAGCCGTCTTTTTTTAATTTTCCAGCAGTTCGCTGATATCGTGGTTTGGTACTTCCATCGGATACTTACTGTCAAAGCATGCTTTGCAGATCGGAAGATCATCTACCATATTCTGGAGCTGATCAATGGGCATGTAGCCAAGAGAATCTGCACCGATTTTTTTACGGATTTCTTCTGTAGAATGTGTATGGGCAATCAGTTGCTTGTTGGAAGGAACATCCGTACCAAAGTAGCAGGGATGAAGAAATGGCGGAGAACTGATCCGAACGTGTACCTCTGTCGCTCCGGCATTTTTGATCATGGTAATCAGGTTGGTGATTGTTGTTCCGCGAACGATGGAATCATCCACAAGGACGATTCGTTTTCCTTTTACAACGGATTCGAGCACGCTCAGCTTGATTTTTACACTGGATTCCCGTTCTTTCTGACTTGGTTTTATAAAGGTACGTCCGATGTAGCTGTTTTTATGAAAAGCAATCCCGAAAGGAATGCCGGATTCTTCGGAAAAACCTTTTGCAGCAGCAAGACCGGAATCAGGAACACCAACGACGAGATCTGCGTCTACAGGGTAGGTTTTTGCCAGGGAAGCACCACCGCGTATGCGCGCATCATAAACACTGATACCATCGAGTGTACTGTCAAGCCGCGCGAAATAAATATATTCAAAAATACAGTGAGCAGCTGTCACGTCAATCGGCATAAATTCCGACTTCATTGCACCTGTTTTGTCAAAGGTTACGATTTCACCTGGTTTTACATCACGCACAAACTCTGCACCGATGGAGGAGAGGGCACAGCTTTCAGAGGCGAGTACCCATGCATTATTGCGCTTTCCGATACAAAGAGGTTTCAGGCCAAAGGGATCACGTACACCGATGAGCTTACGGGGACTCATGATGACCAGAGCGTAGGCACCGCGGATTTCTTTAACTGTTTCCAGGATCGCATCCTCTACAGTTTTGGAATGAATTCTTTTTCGGGCAATTCCATATGCAATTATTTCTGAGTCGATGGAGGTATGAAAGATGGCACCGGTATTTTCCATTTGTGAGCGGAGTTCCATAGCGTTTACCAGATTGCCGTTGTGAGCAAGAGTGAGAGAACCTTTGAGATAATTGAGAACCAGAGGCTGTGCGTTTTCAACGGTAGTGGAACCTGTTGTAGAATAGCGCACATGGCCAATACCGATATTACCGGAGAGTTCAGAAAGCTTAGATTCTTTAAAGACTTCATTCACCAGACCGAGACCTTTATAAAAGCTTACGTGTCCTTTCGGTCCTTCGGTATCAGAGACTGCAATACCACAAGACTCCTGACCTCTGTGCTGAAGAGCGGAAAGGCCGTAATAGATGGAAGGGCTGACATCGTTTCCGTCAAGGTCATAGATACCAAAGACACCGCATTCTTCCCGCAGACCGGTTTCGTAACCATTCTGACAAGTGTGGCTGCAGGTTCTGCAGGCGGATGAACTATTACAGGATAACATAGAATTTATCATAGGATGTGTTCTCCTTCTGTATAGAATTTAATACTGCTAATCGTTGAATCGCTTCAGAACAACAAAAGTTCAATCTCTGTTCTAAGAAGCTTTCAAAAAAACATTTTTTATAATACTCATTTTTCTTTTGACTGTCAATCAAAAATTCTGCAGCTCCAACGTGACATAAGGAAGGATCAGGAACAATTGCCGGATTTTACGGAAAACGGGGAGGAATCCTCTTGGTGTGAGATTCCTCCCTTTTTCTTCATACAAAGAGCACAGTTGCCCGGATGTATGAATTTCTTCCTTTGTTTTAGTTGTCCTCAGCCTCGGTATCCTGAAGAGCTGCAACTCCTTCTTCACCGGTTCTTACTTTCACGACATTTCGTACATTATATACGAATACTTTACCATCGCCATAATTTCCGGTATGAAGAACAGCTTCGGCGGTTTCGATGACTTTGCTTACCGGAACTGTGCTGACAATGACTTCCACTTTTACCTTCGGAAGCAGGTTCATTTCAACGGCAGCGCCACGATAGAAGCGTGTCGCACCTTTCTGGATACCGCATCCAAGTACATTCGTAATGGTAACACCGGTAACACCGATCTGATTCAGAGCCTGAACAAGATCATCCAGCTTGTTCTGACGGGTTACAATCACGACTTTGGAGATACCGCTTGCAACACCTTCGGCAGCATCTACATCCAGATGAGCTTTGGAAACAACCGGAATCGGAGAAGCGGCTGCAGGAGCAGGAGCTGACTGAAGAGCAGCTGCACCGTCGCCTACCATGAAGTCTGCATAGGAACTCGGCAGATTGTGCTCATGTACATCAAGGCCGTCAATTTCTTCCTCTCGGGTAACACGAAGACCGATGGTATGCTTGATTGCCTGGAAAACAATGGTCATAACAACAGCAACCCACAGGATAACCGCTGCAACGCCGAGAAGCTGAATACCCAGTCCTTTGAATCCGCCGCCATAGAAAACGCCAACCCATTCGGTACCACTTCCATCTGAGAAAAGACCTGTGAGAATTGTTCCCAGAGCACCACAGCAGCCATGAACGGCAACAGCACCTACCGGGTCATCGACTTTCAGAATACGATCAATAAATTCAACAGCGAATACAACAACGAAACCAGCAATGATACCGATGATGGCTGCGCCAAACGGTGTTACGGTATCGCAGCCTGCTGTGATTGCGACAAGACCTGCAAGGGAACCATTCAGAGTCATGGAAACATCCGGTTTCTTATAGCGAATCCAGGTGAAGATCATGACAGTGCAGGTTGCAACTGCTGCAGCAAGGTTTGTGGTAACGAAAATTTTACCTGCTGAAATCATTGCTTCATCGGTATCCATTGCAACGGTAGAACATCCGTTGAATCCGAACCAGCAGAACCACAGAATAAAGACTCCGAGGGCTGCCAGCGTCAGGCTGTGTCCAAGGATTGCTTTAGGCTTACCATCTTTACCGTATTTTCCGATACGCGGTCCAAGAATCAGAGCGCCTACAAAAGCAGCGACTCCTCCGACCATATGCACTGCAGTAGAACCCGCGAAATCATGGAAGCCAAGAGCGGAAAGCCAGCCGCCGCCCCAGATCCAGTGACCGGAAATCGGATAAACAAAAAGACTGATCATGAAACTGTAGATACAGTAAGAAGAAAACTTGGTACGTTCCGCCATGGATCCGGATACAATCGTTGCCGAGGTGGCACAAAAGACAGTCTGAAAAATCAGAAAAGCCCAAAACGGAACACCTGCAGGAAGCATTGCGCTTCCGTATGCTTCTTCTGAAGCAATACCGGCGATCTTTCCGATAAAGCCGCCATTGCCTGTATTCCCGAACATCAGACCGAAACCGATCAGCCAGAAAACCGGGGTACCGATGGAGAAATCCATCAGGTTTTTCATAATAATGTTACCTGCATTTTTCGCCCGGGTAAGACCGGTCTCAACCATTGCAAAACCTGCCTGCATGAAGAAGACCAGCGCAGCTCCTACCAGGACCCAGAGTGTGTTAACAGCACTAAATTCCATAATATTTCCTCCTCTTATTCTTATGGCATTACGGAATCTGTCTCCTGATGGGTCATTGGATAAACAGGAAACCTTCCGCAAAACAAGAAAAAGCGCCTTGGAATTTGTCGATTCCAAAGCGCCTTTGCTTATTTAGCTAAGAGTATAATCGGCGATTCTAAATTTGTCAATAACATTATTAAATTTTTATTAAGAATAAACGATGCAGATTTACTTTTTTTAAGTTTTTTTGACTAAAAATACCTAAATCAACAAAAAAACAGAAAAACCGATTGCAACGAAATCAGGATGTGGTATATAATGTGATATATTTTTTTGAAAATGCAGCTAACTATAAACAGAACAGGAGGAGAATCATTATGTCAGTAAAATATGTGTTTGTAACCGGCGGTGTGGTATCCGGCCTTGGAAAGGGAATCACAGCTGCTTCTCTTGGAAGACTGCTGAAAGCCAGAGGCTATCAGGTTACAATGCAGAAATTCGACCCATACATTAATGTGGATCCAGGTACGATGAATCCGATTCAGCACGGAGAAGTCTTTGTGACAGATGACGGTACGGAGACAGACCTGGATCTTGGACATTATGAGCGGTTCATTGACGAAAGTCTGGATAGAAATTCCAACGTTACCACCGGAAAGGTATACTGGTCCGTCCTTCAGAAAGAGCGTCACGGAGATTTCGGAGGAGGTACGGTTCAGGTTATCCCTCATATTACCAATGAAATCAAAGGACGGTTTTACCGTGGAAAAGATGTGGATGAAGACAGGATCGCAATCATTGAGGTTGGAGGAACCGTGGGAGACATCGAGAGCCAGCCGTTTTTGGAGGCAATCCGTCAGTTTCAGCATGATGTTGGACATGAAAATGCAATACTGATTCATGTGACACTGATTCCCTATCTGAAAGTCTCCGGTGAAATGAAGACAAAGCCAACCCAGGCAAGTGTGAAAGAACTGCAGGGGATTGGTATCCAGCCGGATGTGATTGTTTGTCGGTCCGAGCATGCTCTGACACAGGAAATCAAAGATAAAATTGCTCTGTTCTGTAATGTTCCAAGCAGCCATGTACTTCAGAACCTGGATGTAGAATACCTTTACGAAGCACCACTTGCGATGGAGAAGGAAAATCTGGCACAGGTGGTCTGTGAATCCCTGCATCTTCCCTGCCCGGACCCGGATTTGTCTGACTGGACCGCTATGGTGGATGCTTTGCGTCACCCGGACAAAGAGGTAACAATTGCTCTGGTTGGAAAATATACTCAGCTGCATGATGCATATCTGAGTGTGGTAGAAGCACTGAAACATGGAGGCATTGCAAGTCATGCCAATGTGATCCTGAAATGGGTGGACTCCGAGCTGGTAACAGAGGAAAATGTGGAAGAAACTTTAAAAGGGGCAGATGGCATTCTGGTTCCCGGAGGATTTGGCGACCGTGGAATTGAAGGCATGATTACGTCAATTCGCTATGCAAGGGAAAAGAAAATTCCCTATCTGGGACTGTGCCTTGGCATGCAGCTGACGATTGTGGAATATGCGAGAAATGTGATCGGATACCATGATGCACACAGCATTGAGATGAATCCCAATACAATGCATCCGGTGATTGCTCTGATGCCGGATCAGAATGGAATTGAAGATATCGGAGGAACTTTAAGGCTTGGTTCTTATCCATGTGTGCTCGCAAAGGATTCAAAGGCAAGGGAACTGTATGGTACAGATCAGATTGCGGAGCGCCACCGTCATCGTTATGAGGTGAACAATGACTACCGAAAAGCGCTGACAGAGCAAGGAATGCTGCTTTCGGGTCTGTCACCGGATGGACGTATTGTTGAGATGGTAGAGATTCCCGGGCATCCGTTCTTTGTCGCGACCCAGGCACATCCGGAATTTAAGTCACGCCCCAACCGCCCGCATCCGCTGTTCCGCGGGCTTGTAGCGGCTGCAGTGGAATACAAAAAGACGAAAGCGGAGGAAAAACGATAAATAACCTGAATTATTCATGAGCATATAAAAATGCTCGATACTACAAAACCTTGAACCATCTCCCATGAAATCAATCGAGTTATCCACAAAAATAGGTAGACTATTCCCTTGAAATCCGATTGAGTTATTTTGAACTGTCAAG
>JALEOU010000103.1 GCA_022766945.1 Fusicatenibacter sp.
AAACAGAAACTCCAAGGAAATCGTTGGTATCAATGTAAGTGCTCTGGATCGTTTTGAGGACGGAGCAACCGTAACAGTTGAAACTATGATCGCATCCGGTCTGGTTTCCAATCCAAGAGACGGTGTGAAAATTCTTGGAAACGGGGAAATCACCAAAAAACTTAATGTAAAAGCAAACTCATTCAGTGAGAGTGCAAAGGCAAAAATTGAAGCGGCAGGTGGAACAGTCGAGGTGATCTAATGTTTAAGACCTTTATGAATGCAATTAAGGTCAAAGATATTCGCCGCAGGTTGTTCTATGTATTAATTATGCTTGGTGTCATCCGGTTGGGCTCACAGATGCCTGTACCGGGTGTTAACACCGACTTTTTTGCTAATTATTTCTCCGGCAACACGAATGATGCATTCAGTTTTCTGAACGCATTTACCGGCGGTGGTTTTGAAAAACTCTCAATCTTTGCCCTTAGTATTACACCGTACATCACATCTTCTATTATCGTTCAGCTCCTCACAATTGCAATTCCGAAACTTGAGGAAATGCAGCGTGACGGAGAAGAGGGAAGAAAGAAAATGACTGCGATTACACGTTACGTGACAGTCGGACTGGCGCTGTTTGAGTCCGTTGCCATGGCAGTCGGTTTTGGGCGTCAGGGTCTTCTGACAACATACAATGCTGTTAGTGTGATTATCGTAGTTGTAGCTCTGACCGCCGGTTCCGCATTTTTGATGTGGGTCGGTGAGCAGATCAATGACAAGGGAATTGGAAACGGTATTTCTATCGTTCTTCTGATCAACATCCTTTCACGAATTCCGCAGGATATGATCAGTCTCTACGAAACTTTTGTAAAAGGGAAAACCATTGCAAGAGGAGCACTGATGTGGATCATTATCGCAGCTGTCATCATTGCAGTTGTCGTTCTGGTTCTGATTCTGAATGGGGCCGAGAGAAGAATTCCGGTTCAGTATTCCAAGAAAATGGCTGGAAGAAAGATGATTGGCGGACAATCTTCACATATTCCACTGAAGGTAAATACTGCTGGTGTAATCCCGATTATCTTCGCATCTTCTATCATGTCTTTCCCGTCGATCATCATGTCATTTATCGGGAAATCGGATGTAAAAGGTGTCGGTGGTACAATTATCAAAATGTTGAATTCCAATAACTGGTTCGATCGTACACAGCCCATCAGTTCCATTGGACTGATTCTGTATATTGTTCTGGTAATTTTCTTTGCATATTTTTACACTTCGATTACCTTTAATCCATTGGAAGTAGCAGACAATATGCGCAAACAGGGCGGCTTTATTCCTGGCATCCGTCCGGGAAAGGCAACCACAGATTATCTGAACGGTCTTTTGAACTATATTATCTTTATTGGTGCAGCAGGACTTACGATTGTGGCGATCATTCCGTTCTTCTTCAACGGATTTTTCAATGCGAATGTTTCCTTTGGAGGAACATCACTGATCATTATTGCCAGTGTAATACTTGAGACTTTAAAACAGGTGGAATCCATGATGTTGGTTCGTAACTACAAAGGATTCTTAAACGATTAAAGCATGAAAGGGACTGTCTGGAAATGGCAGGCCCTTAAGATGCTATCCGGGGAATTTTATCCGGATAGAAGATAAATAATGGGAGGATAAGCCTATGAAAATCATTATGTTAGGTGCACCTGGTGCCGGAAAAGGTACACAGGCAAAACAGATTGCGGCGAAATATGAAATTCCGCATATTTCTACCGGAGATATCTTCCGCGCTAACATTAAGGAAGGAACAGAGCTTGGAAAGAAAGCAAAAGCTTTCATGGACAAGGGAGAGCTGGTTCCGGACGAATTAACCTGCGACCTGGTGGTAGACCGTATTTCCAAACCGGATGCAGCAAATGGTTATGTGCTGGATGGATTTCCAAGAACCATTCCTCAGGCGGAAGCTCTGACGAAAGCATTGGAAGCACGCGGTGAAAAGATTGATTATGCCATCAATGTTGAAGTTCCGGATGAAAACATTATTCACCGTATGTCCGGACGCCGTGCATGCCTCGGATGCGGAGCAACTTATCATGTAGAGTACAACGCTCCGAAGGTTGAGAATGTATGCGACAGCTGTGGAAGCGAGCTGGTACTTCGTGATGATGACAAACCGGAAACCGTGCAGAAAAGACTTTCCGTATATCATGCACAGACGCAGCCTCTGATCGATTACTATAAAAAAGCAGGTGTGCTGGTTGAAGTTGATGGAACCCAGGATATCAATGTGGTGTTCCAGGATATTACGAAGATTTTGGGAGCGTAACCTATGTCCATATCAATTAAAACTGCCAGAGAGATTGAAAAAATGCGCCATGCAGGGCAGCTCCTCGAGAAGGTTCATGATGAACTGGGAAAAGCAATTCATCCCGGGATGTCAACCTGGGAGATTGACCGGTTGGGTGAGAAAATTATCAGAAGCTTTGGTTGTGTGCCGAACTTCCTGAATTACAATGGTTATCCTGCATCGATCTGTGTTTCGGTGAATCAGGAAGTGGTTCATGGAATTCCAAGCAAAAAGCGGATCCTCAAAGAAGGCGATATTGTCAGTCTGGACGCCGGTCTGATCTATGAAGGCTATCATTCGGATGCAGCCAGAACCCACGCTGTCGGAGAAATCTCCCCGGAGGCACAAAAGCTGATCCGGGTAACGCGTCAGGCTTTTTTTGAAGGAATAAAGTATGCGAAGGCAGGCCATCATCTTCATGAGATTTCTGCAGCGATCGGTACTTATGCGGAAAGTTTCGGATATGGTGTTGTGCGCGACCTGGTTGGTCATGGAATCGGGACGCATCTCCATGAAGATCCCCAGGTGCCCAACTTTGCACAGCCAAGCAGGGGAATTCGTCTGCAGCCGGGAATGACTCTCGCGATTGAGCCTATGATCAATGCCGGTCGACCGGAGGTACGGTGGCTGGATGATGAATGGACTGTTGTGACAGAGGATGGATCCATTTCCGCTCACTATGAGAATACGATTCTGATCACAGAGGGTGAACCGGAGATTCTGACGCTTTCACATCCGGAGGATACCTTATGAAGCCCATCGTAAAAGGAATGTTTGCCAGAAGCCTGGCAGGTCACGATAAAGGGAAACTGTATGTGATCGCACGGGTAGAAGAACCGTACGTCTACCTGATTGACGGTAAGATCCGTACAGCAGATCGACCAAAGAAGAAAAAACTGATTCATGTACAGCCGGATTACGAGGTAATCGAAGCAGTACGCGATGAAGATATCCGAAAAGCAATCAAAGCAAAATTGAAGGAGGATTCAATCAATGTCTAAGGCAGATGTAATTGAAGTAGAGGGAACAGTTCTTGAAAAATTGCCAAATGCAATGTTCAAAGTAGAACTGGAGAATAAACACGTGGTGCTTGCTCATATCAGCGGAAAGCTGCGCATGAATTTCATCCGTATTCTTCCGGGAGATAAAGTGACGATCGAATTATCCCCCTATGATCTTGATAAAGGACGTATTATCTGGAGAGATAAATAAGCCGGAGAAGTGTAATAGTGTAATCCGGGACAGGAAAGAGAGAGCTGGAAATGCAGTGACCGCTGCTTTTCCAGCTCTCTCTTATAAAAAAGGACTGTCCGTCAAAGCTGGCGGACAATCCCCCTTTTTCTGTAAAAGTTTTTCTGTATCCATCCCCAATAGCAGTTTCAATTCTACAGAACAAAAGATTTCGACCGATATTCAGATTTCTGACAACCGAGGAACAAGCACCCCTTGCAAATCCCACAGCATCTGTCTATGGCATGCATTTATTTCCGGACAAAACCTGGAATGAAAATAATTGCATGAAGAAATCCTTTAATTATATTATGCACGATAATAATAGGAAAAGCAATGAAAAAACTGTTAAAATTCTGAAAAGTTACGTAACTAACGAAGTCGTGATTGAGAAAACTGAGAAAGTTATTTCAATATGCAACAAAGAATCATAAATTAATCACTATTTTAATGAAAGTACGTAAATCAGTCATACCAAAGGAAGCAGATCTGCTTCAGACAAAAGGAGGGGGCTGTCTATGAAAAAAGTGACGGGGTTGTTACTGGTGATTTTTTCATTTTTGCTGATGGCATGCGGGAATGTGCACGGAGGGGAGACCCAGGGCTCAGGTTCAGACGGGGAAGAGGAGACTTATTTCGAAGGAACAGTACTGGAAGTGCAGGAGAAATACCTGCTGGTGGCACCGGAAAAGGATTCCTGGGTGAGACGTTCCGCAGATCAGATACAGGTTGCCATACCTGAGAATATGGATGACATAACGCGTTCCGATATAAAGGAGAACACGAAGATAGGAATTTGGTTTACCGGAGGAATTGCGGAATCTTATCCGGGCCAGATTCACCAGGTTCTGGAGATTCAGGTTTTGGAGGAAGATTCGGATAGTCCGTCGGAATCCGGGATAGAGGGAGAAAAAATCAAACAGGCGGGACCTTATGGCAGTATTTCCATCACAGTACCGGACGGATGGTCCTATCGCCTCTGTGATGTGGAGGATGAACAGCTGATTGCCGGAGAATATGGAATACAGATCTATCCGGATGGTGTGAAGACGGGATTGATCGAAGTGGCCTATGAATCCTCATTCGGAGTATGCGGAACCGGACTGGAAGAAGAGGAGAGGGTCCTGGCGGGACATTTGGCAAACATCGGGTACTACGACGGTTCGAACGTTTGGAGTTTTGTTGCATTTCGAGGGAAATATAAAAATATTATAGCAGTAACCTCAATGGCAGAAAACTGGCTGGAGGAATACGCGGATCAGGTTATGGAAATACTTAATACAATTGTCTATGATCCCGAAGAACAGTCAGGGGCAATCGGATATTACGAACAGGATTCGGAGAACAGCGAACTTGCGCTCATGGTGTCAGCGGTACATATCTCAGACAAGAAAGCGACACTGCGATTTCAACAGTATGATGCATCGGCAGCGGATGAACTGTTTTTCGGAGAAAATTTTATAATAGAAGAAAAAAAGGAAGGATCCTGGTTCGAAGCAGACCATACAATCGATCGTGACTCTGTATATGCATTTGATGATGTTGCACACATCATTCAAATGGGAGAAACGACAGACTATGAATATGACTGGGAATGGCTGTACGGTTCTCTGGAACCCGGGGAATACCGGATTGCTGTGGAGATAAATGATCAAACGACGATTTACGCATATTTTGTTATGAGGTAAAGAATTAATCGGAGAGTTGGCAGAGCGTGAAATAGATTTCAGCACAGACGCATTTTGAAGAACGCAAGCGCGTCTGCGGTGAGATCTATTTTCTGCACGGCGTCCGTTGCCGTCTGAACAGTAACCTGTTTTACAGAAAAGAAAAAATATGAAAATTTTTCTTGCATTCAGGAATATAAGATGCTATACTATAAAACGAACGTTTGTGCTCGGCTTTTTTTCTGACCCAAAAAGAAGCCAAAAACAAAGTTCAGCAAACAAAAATTCCCCTACACGGGGCGCAAGGAGCGAAGAAAGGAGGATTCAAATGAAGGTAAGGTCTTCTGTAAAACCGATTTGCGAGAAATGCAAGGTTATTAAGAGAAAAGGCAGTATCAGAATCATTTGTGAGAATCCAAAGCATAAACAGCGCCAGGGCTAATCCGTCATAAAGCTTGATCGTTGTTGTGCAGATTTAAGTGCGGCTGCAGAATGAACCGCCAGAGTGCGTTGTTCAAACTGTTAATATTATAAAGTGAGACCTGACCTGGAGTCAGGGGACCTCCGGCGGATGGACGCGCGGAGCGCATACATCCCTTATAATATTGCTTAATACTCTTGTCTGTCAGGTGGCAGAAAGAGAAAGGTCGTGCGAATCACGGCTGGATACACGCATACCTGTATCCCAATTAGGAAAATATTATGGTGACTGTCTGACAGTGAGAAGCCACTGTGCGGAGAGTTGCTGAGAAATCAGAAAATGGAGGACAAATTACATGGCTCGTATAGCTGGTGTAGATTTACCAAGAGACAAACGTGTTGAGATTGGTCTGACCTATATCTACGGAATTGGTAGAGCAAGTGCTGACCGTATCTTGAAAGAAGCCGGAGTAAACCCGGACACACGCTGCAGAGATTTAACAGACGATGAAGTAAAGAAAATCAGTGCAGTTATCGATGAGACTCAGGTAGTAGAAGGTGATCTGAGAAGAGAAGTTGCTATGAACATCAAGCGCCTTCAGGAGATCGGATGCTACAGAGGAATCCGTCATCGTAAAGGCCTGCCGGTTCGTGGTCAGAAGACAAAGACCAACGCAAGAACCCGTAAAGGTCCGAAGAGAACTGTTGCAAATAAGAAGAAATAATAACCAGTAGTCCAAGAATAGATAAGAAAGTGTAGGTTAGTTTTAAAATGGCAAAAGTGACAAAGAAAACGACAAAACGTCGTGTCAGAA
>JALEOU010000110.1 GCA_022766945.1 Fusicatenibacter sp.
TTTTTAGCGATTCGATCTCGTTCTCTGCTCATGTGGATTCCTCTGCGAAAAAGTTTTTCTTATATTTTACACTATCCTTTAGGAATCCACATGAAATCAGCACATTTTGTGCGAATTTTTTTTACCTTTCAGAACTGTTCCTTTTTCTCGGATTCATCCGAAACGCACAAACGCATCCACGCCCAAAGAACAGATCACTGCATGTGCTTTCGTTCTCAGGCCAAATTCCCGATTCAGCACTTCCATTAATTGGTTTCTTTTTTCCAGCGGGACCCCAATGGCTACAATTTCTTTTTCCTCCTGAACAATATTTCCATGGTCATCCGGCATTTCAATCTCTTTTCCGGCCCACCGACCATGTACAATTGTTCCTCCTCTCGCCCCCACAGTTCTGGCCGATCTCATCACTTCATCCGTATATCCCTGATCGACTGCCACTAATATTAATGTATATGGTTCCTGTTCTCTCATTTTTTCGTCTCCCTTATGATCTTTATTTTGGTGGAAACCAATCAGAAAAGCAGCCATCTGATTGATTGCTGTTAATGCCAGCAAAAAAGCCACTCCCTTAAGCCTGTGTGTTTCACCAAAATCATGACGAAGTTCCTGCAGCAGATGTGTCATCTCTGCCGCCGGAGCAAAGCTTAAAAGAATATCTTTCTCTGAAGTTCCAATACCAAGAATATCCATAATCTCAGATGTCGCCGTTCCCTCACCATGGAGCTGGTAATGCATGCGGATTCCGTACTCGTTATAAGCTTTCAGAAGATTCCTTCCTTTTCCGTTCTCTATAATGGAAATCAGCAGCATAATCTGATCCGGGTTTCTTTCCTTCATACTTTTATTCCCCCTTCGAAGGTGTCAGGTTCATCATAATACAAAATAATATCTTCACAGCTTTCCAATTGTGTCTGGAAACGACGCCTCTTCGACTGTCTTTTCCATTTTTCATACAGTCCCAGACATTGTATGGTGATCAGAGGTGTCATTGCTACATACGCAACGCATCCAAATGCATCCGTCAGGATATTTCCTCCAACACTTTCGCAGGCACCCATTGCAAAGGGCAGCAAAAAAGTTGCCGTCATAGTACCCGATGCCACACCGCCAGAGTCAAAAGCAATACCAGTATAAATCGGGGGTACAAAGAACGTCAGAATCAGCGCAGCTGCATATCCCGGAACCAAAAACCACAAAACAGAAATTCCGGTTAAAATACGCAGCATCGAAAGAGCTACGGAAATTGCCACACCGATCGACAATGCCTGACCAATCATTCCTCTTGAGATGGAACCATTTGAGATCTCCTCCACCTGTCGCGTAAGTACCTGCACCGCAGGTTCTGCCCGCACAATAAAATAGCCGATCACCATCCCAACAGGGATCAGCAGATTTCTTGTATTTCCGTCAGCTACCATACTTCCAATTACCTGACCTGCAGGAACAAATCCCACATTTGCTCCCGTCAGAAACAAAAGTAACCCTGCACTTGTGTACATGAATCCAATCAATATCTGCAGAAGCTGATATTTTGAAAAACGTCTGAAAATGACCTGATACAAAAGCAAAACTCCCAGAAGCGGCAGCAGTGAAATACAGACTTCCCTTCCGTAAGCAGCAAACTGAGAACCAAACGCAGCTGCTGCCTCCTTTGTTGTTTCCGCATATAGAATTTCCGCAGAAGAATAAACGGTTCCATCCGGCTGATAACATATGCCAAGAATCATCACTGAAAGGATCGGTCCTATACTGCACAGAGACACCAGACCAAAACTGTCTTTTCCGGAATCCTTATCACTTCTCATGGATGCCATACCAATTCCAAGAGCCAGGATAAACGGAACTGTCATGGGGCCGGTTGTAACCCCACCTGAATCAAACGATACGGCGATAAAAGATTCCGGTACACAAAACGCGAGAATCAACACAAGAGTATAAAAAAACATTAGTAATCTGGAAAGTGGAATACGAAAAAGAATACGCAGACGTGCGATCACCAGAAATATCCCGACTCCTGCAGAAACCGCAAGAATCAGTGTCATATCAGGAACAGACGGCACCTGGCTGGCCAGAACAGATAAATCAGGTTCCGCAGCCGTCACAAGTGCTCCAAGTACGAAACATACAATCAGTGGAATGATTTTTCTTCTGGTCTTAGACAATGTGATACCAATACCTTCTCCCATAGGAATCAGTGAAAGATCCACACCGATTTCGAAAAGCGCCATACCAAGGGCAATCAGAAGTGCCCCCAGGAAAAACATCAGAAATACACCTGACGACAGGGGCGCGATCGTGATACTAAGAAGCAATACAATCACCAGAATCGGGAGAATAGACCCCAGAGATTCCATACACTTCTCATAGAGTTGAGATTTAATTCTCATAAAGCACTCCTTTCGTATGTAATTTTCAGATAGGCGTTTGCGAAACGCCAAAACCCGCATAAATACGGGATGTTTTTTGTTACAAAATAAAATAACTCCTCACTGATTTGTGGTAAAATTGAGATGTCCAGTAACAATCCACCATATCCACCAGTAAAGGAGTTGTGCTT
>JALEOU010000009.1 GCA_022766945.1 Fusicatenibacter sp.
ATGAATAGTAGCATTAAGTATTTTCTTATCATCATCTGATAAAAGAATTTTGTAGGTTCTTTTTCTTGCCATATAATCACCTTCATTTTTCTTTTATCATACCACATATTTACCATTATTTACAAGCGGTCAGTACACTAGTTTTGAATCTCGTTTGCCTTTTGTACCAATCCCTCCAGCGCTTCAAAACCAAGCGCACCATTTGCAAAGGAAATCAGTCCGCGCAGAGGCATATACTTCATCATTGCTTCCATCATGTCCGCAGTTCCCTCACCGAGTACTTCATCGTCGTCCCCGCTTGTGAGCGATACCTGCGCCATCATCGGAGCTACCACTTCCATCATTCCCGGAATCGCCATCAGATCCCCGAATGTGGTATCCATTGTGACATGGATTTTCCTGCGTTTTGTCGCTTCGATCTGAACAGACGCTTCTTCCGGAAGATTTCTGGAAGAAGCTCCCACCCAGATACCATACGCTCCGCTCTCCACATACCAGTCATCCATATCCATATCGTAATATGCGAAAGCCCGGTATCCAAGCGTAAAGGTGACAGTTTTTGTCTCGCCCGGCTGCAGCAGAATCTTCTCAAATCCTTTCAGTTCACGTACCGGACGGATCACGCTTCCTCCCTTTGCTCCCACATAGAGCTGCACCACTTCTTTTCCTGGAACAGAACCGGTATTGGTCACATCTACGGAAACCGTGAGCGTATCTGTATCATTCATTTCCGAACGATCCAGCTGCAGATTGGAAAATGCAAAGGTTGTGTAGGAAAGACCGTGGCCAAATGGAAACAGAACTTCCATCTTTTTCTTATCGTAATACCGGTATCCCACAAAAATTCCTTCCCGGTATTCCGTCTTGTCTCCCTCTCCCAGATAATACAGATAAGAGGGGTTGTCTTCCAGCTTCTTCGGGAACGTCTCTGCCAGGTGACCGCTTGGATTTACTTCTCCGTATAGTACCTGAACTGTGGCGCCTCCTACAGCCTCGCCGCCAAGATATGTCTCCAGAACTGCCTTCACCTCATCGATCCATGGCATTTCTACCGGAGATCCGTTGTGAAGCACCACTACCGTATTGGGATTTGCCTGTGCAACTGCATGGATCAGCGCATCCTGACAGGTCGGAAGCTTCATGTGACTTCTGTCAAATCCTTCGGATTCAAAAGAATCCGGAAGACCAGCAAACACAACTGCCGTCTTTACCGCTTTGGCAGCACGGACTGCTTCCTCCAAAAGCTCCTGATCCATCTGATCCCCTTTCAGCTGATAGCCTTCAGCATAGATCACATTTTTCTCTTCCGCCATCTCCCATGCGGATTCTGTGCAAAACGAATTGATATGAGAGCTTCCGCCGCCCTGATAACGCGGTTTCTTTGCAAAAGCACCGATAAACACCACGGACTCTTCCTTCTCAAGCGGAAGAATGCCATCTTCATTCTTCAGAAGCACCATGCACTCTGCCGCTGCTGCTCTGGCTTTTTCATGATCCTTCCCGCGGTCAAACACAGCGTCCGGATCTCTATTCTCCTGGAAACGGTATACAATGTTCAGAATTCTTTCCACTGCCTGATCCAGAACGGATTCCTCCAGCTCCCCATTTTTCACCGCTTCCACAATTCTTCTGTCATTCATTCCGCCAGAGGAAGGCATTTCCAGTTCCAGGCCCGCTTTCAGATCCGGAACACGGTCATTCACAGCACCCCAATCGCTGACCACAAAGCCGTCAAATCCCCACTCATCCCGGAGAATCTCTGTCTCCGACTTGTGGTTTTCCGCAGCATAGACTCCATTGATCCGATTATAGGAGCACATCACTGTCCATGGATGGGACTGGCGTACAGCACCCTCAAAAGCTGCCAGATAAATCTCACGCGCCGTTCTCTCATCCATCTCAGAACTGGAGCTCATACGGCGATGTTCCTGATTATTTGCGAAGAAATGTTTGATGCTGGTGCCGACTCCTTTGCTCTGCACACCCTTAATATGGCTGGCTGCGATCTCCGAAGCCAGATACGGATCCTCCGAATAGTATTCAAAGTTACGGCCACACAAAGGCGAGCGTTTGATATTCACAGCCGGTCCGAGAATCACTCCGACATTTTCCGCCTGACACTCGTTGCCAAGAGTTTCACCAATCTGAACCAGAAGATCCCGGTCAAAAGAAGAAGCGGTGGCACATCCTGCCGGAAAGCAAACCGCTTTGATGCTGTCATTGATTCCCAGATGATCCCCTTCCTCTGCCTGCTTTCGAAGCCCGTGAGGTCCATCGCTGACCATCACCGCCGGAATCCCAAGGCGTTCCACTGCCTTGGTGTGCCAGAAATCAGCACCTGAGCACATCCCTGCTTTTTCTTCCAGTGTCATCCGGGCAACTAACTTCTTTACATCCATAAAAATCCCCTTTCTCTTCTTTCCTGCGAAATCATTCTCTTCTGAACGATGATCCATCTTCAATACACCGGGATCATTGTTCACTGTTTTTAGCATACCACAATCTGCACAAAATGAACAGCGAATTTTCACATTTTTTAGGGATTTTGTTTGATAAACAGCTGTTCAGACCGCAACATACACTGTGCGGACTGAACAGCTGTTTTATGAATGGTTCTTTAGATCTTCCGCTACCAGTACGCCTGCTTTGAATCCCATGAGCATCAATTCCAGCATCTGCGCGTCGTAATTCCGATATTTTAAGTAATAATACAGTGAATCCAGATAATTCAGGAACCCTTTTTTGCTCTCCGGACTTAAGATGACTGTTTTTCCATCGCCGATCAGATATTTGGAGATCCGGGAGAAGACAAATTTTTCATTCAGAAATGCCATGGAATCATCCGGTCCCTCACCGGATATGACCTGAATCGGTTTTCGGCGAAGCAGCCAGTAGGATTCGTAGGATATTACTTTCAGAGAATTGATATGCTTTACCTGGTGAAACTGTTTCAGGCGGGAAATGTCGGTGAAATAGTCCAGCACTGCATGGATCAGTATGGATTCATCGATTCGAATCTGATCCCGAACCCCGATGCTCCTGGCAAATTCATCGATTTCTTCATAAAATACAGCATAACGGCTTTCAATCACCTCTTCCGTAAACTCTTTCAGCAAGCTCTCATAATTTGTGTATACATTTTCGATTGTATTCATCGTTTCCTCCTGCTCTGACTCACAGATCTCTCGTTTCACCTTTTAGCTGCATGATTTCAAAACAGAGTTTTGTCCGGATGAAGTCGCTGTATTCCATCATCTCTTTCTTTTCCATCGTGCCGTACCGGATCGGTGAGGTATTTCCGATCAGATGCTTTTTCACCTGGCCCGCCTTTACCGCCTCCATCGCGCGGTCCGCTGATACCACCGCTGCATGGGAAACACCCAGCCATTTCGTATTTGTTCCGTTCATTGCTCTTCCTCCCGCATTTGCTGTATCGGTACTCATTCCTTCAGGACGCTTGCAATCGCGTCCTCTGCCGTACGGATTTCACTTAAGTCTCGCTTCTCTACTTCTGTTTTTACCGATGGTTTGAGTTCTCTCTTTCGCACAATCGTCTCTTTTCCCTGAAATTCTTCATCCGGAACCGCCTGCAGACGACGATAGAAGGAACCCATCTCGTCTCCCATGCCAGCCAGACGGTTTAAGAGCTCAGAAAACTCCTTCAGCATCGGATTGTCTTTTTTCCTCGGATACAGGATGTGGTGGTCAATCTCTCCCCACCCCTCCTCAAAAAGTGTTTTGATCTGAATCTCGATATAGACACCCTTATACGCGACAATATAGTGAACCGCGCGGTAATGCTTCCGATCCAGGATATTTTCCTCCGGTATCCAGTTGACATAAATATCTGCAAAATCTCCCAGACGGGTATGTACTTTGGGCGGTTCGATCATATAGCCGGAGGCACCTTCCTTATAATCCCGAACGTAATTGTGTACATATTTTTTCGGATCATTCTGAAACCGTCCTGTAATGTATTTGTGAAAATTCACCCAGTCTTCACGATACAGAAGCAGTCCACGGATTCCGATCAGGTCTGTCACGAATCTCTTGTAATTTGTGAGATCCAATTCTCGGTATTTGGTATAATTCTCAATCCGCTTTCGCACCAGCTTTTCCATTAGATGTTCGGTGTCTTTCAGTCTGCTGTGATAGGACTGAAGTCCCATCTCTTTCTCACGATCCTGTAATATCTCCGCCACAAAATCCTTTCTGATCTGTTCCAGCGCAGGTCTGCACTCCTCATAATCCTCTGCGATTTTGAGGAGTTCCTCCCACGAAATATCAGCCTCATCAAATTCTCTCTGCAGGATTCCGTATTTTTCCAGGAATTCTTCCTTCGTCAGGTTCACACTCATTCCCTGCGCCCTCTTCTTTCCAAATGCTTCTTCTCTGCTGTCAAACCGCAGCTGTCATCTCATTCTTTCAAATTCGCATTATTATAGCACATCGCTAAAGTATTGACAAGAAAATCGCAGCCTGTAACGGACGCCGTGCAGAAATTAGATCTCGACGCAGACGCGCTTTATGCTCCTTCAAAACGCAGCAGTACTAAATTCGTCAGGCCGTTTTACGACCTGACTCATTAAGTGCCGGCGTTTTTCAGCTTCCGACAGATTTGTAATGGCGGACGCCGAGGCGCCACAGGCCGTAGCAGGGAAGTAAAAACAGGCAGGCTGCCAGGGGGAGGAGCGGATACCACGTTTTGCTGTTTTTATCAAGAAGAAAGCACAGCGGATAGTATTGAATCAGAGAGTACGGAACCACAAAGGTGCAGAACTGCAGGACCCGTTTTCCATAGATGCTGATGGGATATCTTCCATATTCTCTCGCCCCGTCTGTCAGTACATTCATAAATTCCAGTCCCTCGATCGTGAAAAAGCACAGGGATGCATAGATCAGAAACAGACCGGAAAAGACTGCGGTTCCGCCGATGATCATAAAGATGACCGTAAGCACTCTCCATTTGGTCCAGATGACGTTGCTCCTGCTGATCCCATAGATAAATAAAACCACTGCCTGCAGCATTCTTCCAACTCTGGTAAGTTCTATTTTGTTTGCCAGTACCTGAAAGATTTCATTTCTCGGACGGACCAGGATTCGATCAAACTCGCTGTTGCTGATAACCGAGGAAAAAGTATCAAATCCTCTGGCAAAACATTCCGCCAGGGAAAATTCCAGCAGGATCACTGCAAAACACAGCAGAACTTCCTCATAAGAGAACCCGTCAATTCTGTGAAATCGCTGCATCATGAAATAAATGCCCAGAAACACATTGAAGGAAACCAAAAATTGCCCAATCGTATTGAGCAGCAGAGAACTTTTATACTGCATCATGCTCTGCAGCTGTATTTTCAGATATTTTTTGTATAATCTCAGATAACCCACGTGATCAGCCTCCCTGTATTGTCATTCTGCTGCAGGCCTTGTTCAGCACAGCTCTTCCAGCAAGTATCAGAGCTGCTGCCCAGAATGCCTGCAAACCGACAGCCCGGATCGCTTCGGTTCCGCTGATATTCCCGCTGTAAATCCGAAGCGGAACATTCTGCATGGAAGCAAAAGGAAGCAGTTCCACAATCCGCCGCAGTCCATCGGGAAAAAACGGGAGCGGCAGAATCTCTCCGGCCAACAGTTCCACCGCGGATACGCAAAAGATCCTGAGACCATCCGGGGAAATGGTAAAAAAGGTAAAGCCGTAGACCAGCATGCAGAAGGCAACTGTCACAATAAGACCCAGTGTCATGCCGACCAGAAATAATCCGGCTGCCGAAACGGAAACCGGAAGTCCCATCCCATAGGGATCGGGCAATATGGCTGCTATCAGCAGAATCGGGAAACACCGAAGCACTGCCTTGGAAAGACGATTCGCCATACTCCTGGAAAACCACATGGCATACAGATCCACAGGACGGCATAATTCATAAACCACATTGCCGTTTCGAATTCCATCAAATATTTCATTTTCCATCATCCATGACATAAACAATGCCAGAAATGCCTGCTGCAGCCAGATATAAGCACTCACCTGCTGCATCGTCATGGGGAAGGCTGCGGCATCTGCCCGATAAAATGCCCGGTACACCAGAATCTCCATTCCTCCCCAGGCAAACTGGGTAACAATTCCGGCTGCCGCGGCTGCCCGATACTGCAAACCCATCGAAAATCTCAGGCGAAAGAAAGACAGATATTTTCTCATAGTCTCTTCCTCCCCTAGATTCCATACTGATGGTACAGATTTGCTACCGCCAGGTCCAGATTTTCCTCTGCTCCGGGAATATCTGTGAGACTTCCGTCCAACAGTATTTTCCCTTTTCCGATCAGAATGATCCGATCTGTCAACGCTTCAATATCCTGCATATCATGGGTTGTGAGAATGACTGTTGTGCCGTGCTTTTCATTCTGTTTTCGAATGAAATCACGAACCGCCAGTTTTGAAACGGCATCGAGCCCGATCGTGGGTTCGTCAAGAAATAAGATTTTGGGACTATGCAGAAGTGATGCGGCAATTTCACAGCGCATCCGCTGACCAAGCGAAAGCTGCCTTGCAGGCGTCCGAAGCAGTTCTGCAAGATTAAGCAATTCGGTCAGTTCCTCCCGATTCTCCCTGTAGATTTCTTCGGGAATCTCGTAAATGTCCCGAAGCAGTTCAAAAGAATCAATCACCGGAACGTCCCACCAGAGCTGGGTTCGCTGCCCGAACACTACGCCAATCTCCTTCACATGGCGTACACGCTCCTTCCATGGTACTCTTCCGTTGATGATACAGGTGCCGGAATCCGGTACAAGAATTCCGCTCAAGACTTTGATAGTTGATGACTTCCCTGCGCCGTTGGGACCAATATACCCCACCATTTCTCCTTCCTGAATAGTAAAGGAGATGTCATCGAGCGCCCGGATCTCTTCATATTCCCTGCGGAACAGAGATCTGCATGCCTGCGCAAAGCCGGCATCCCGTCTCGCTACGCGAAACGTCTTGTGCAAATGCTGCACTTCAATCATAGTTTTTTTCCTCCTGGTAGTAATATAAGAGCTATATCTTGCCAAGCGGTAGAGCATACCTCAGACTAACTCCATGCCGGGTATGCCTTTTGAATTGTATCCATGGATTTTGCCATGGAATCCCGTGGTAGAGCTTTCCTGAAATTGGAAAGGAACTCCAATATACACCCTCCTCTCATTCCCTGTCAATACCACAAACAAAACGCTGGTACTAAATTCGTCAGGTCGTTATACGACCTGACGAATTTAGTACCGCTTTGTTTTGAAAGAGCATAAAGCGCGTCTGCGTCGAAATCTATTTTCTGCACAGCGTTCGGAAGTCAGTAACCGGAATTGCCGCCTACTCTGCCATTTCTTCCAACATTGCACGGATATTTTCCAGCGGCGTATCCGTCAGTATCCCATTTCCCGCAGCCATCAGAAGCCGCCCGTCATGCTTTCGGAAAATTGCTTTCATGTCTCTGACTTCCTTACGCACTTGCTCCGGAGTTCCCTCCACAATCATGTGCTGAACATCAAACCCGGCCAGAAATGCCATTCTCTGTCCATAATCCTTTACCGTTTTCTCCATGTCCATGCATCCCTTCTGGATCGGGTGGAAGACGTCCAGACCTGCCTCACACAAATCCTCCATCAAAAGGGTATTATCGCCGCAGGAATGCAGAAACACATGCATTCCCTTGCTGTGGACATAAGAAATAAACTCTTTATAGAAAGGAAAATACAACTCATGAAAAACCTCCGGTGACATCATAGGTCCGGTCTGATGTCCCAGGTCGTCCGATGTCAGGATTCCATCGTATCCAAGTGCGCAGAATCGGTCTACAATCACTTTGTAATAATCAATCAGATGCCTGCCCAGAATCTTCAGCTCGTCCATGGCATCATAATAATCATACATCAGATTTTCCATCCCGCGAATACTCCAGAAACGTTCATGAAGCAGACGCCACCAGCAGCCAAGTTTATACACATTGTCACCTGCTTCCTTTGCCGCAGCTTCCGCCCGGTCAAAAACACCCGGTTCGTTGGGATCCGGGAAATTTTCCAGCAGCTGATCCAGCTCTTCCCAGTCATCCAGCAGCACTTTTGTCTCTCCAATGCTGTGTTTCTCCGCATTGGTATAGTCCTTATATCCCCAGCGATACTCCGGGTTGGAATTATAGGAGACATCTTCTCCCGGCTCATCATAAAAACACACCATGACATCTTCCGGAATATCACAGGATATGCGTTTCAGATCCTCCCCATACTTTTCTTCCAACCCTTCTCCCCACCATTTGTGAAACAGCAGTGGAACACGGCTGGTATCTCTCCCTTCGATCACATCAATCACCTGCTGTTTGGAATACGCTTCTCTCATTTTGAAACCTCCCGTACCAAGACTCATTTGACGCCGCTGCAAACACGACCATCTCCGTTCGAACAGCTATTTATTAAATGATTTAATTAATGTTATCACAAGCCAACCATTCTGTCAAACAATACTGCCCTTTTTTTTCAGCACGCATATCTTAACCCTGGGAGGTGATTTTCTTGAATTCCTGTGAACTGGTTACCCTCGTCTCGACCATAGCCTGTCAGATTTCGAAATGCTGTTCCGAGGAAGAGCTTGCCGTACTTGCCGCTATTTTCACACAGCTCGGTGATACCCTGGCTACCATGATCGCACATAAAAACTTTTGTCAGAAAGATACAAACTAAAAAGCAGGCAAAAGCCCCGCAACAACATGCGGGGCCTCTGAATTATCGTCTGTTTTCACATACCGGATTATCAATCAGAGAAGCAACTTCAAATTCGTGCTTGTGGTTTGCATCGTTGGAGGTACAGCCTTTGGCAAAGTGCACATGATGGCCATGCCCCACATCGATTGCCGGACCTGAGGTTCCGCAGAATTCATGTTTGTGTCCGTTACAGGAATCTGTCGTGAATTTTACTTCATGCACATGGCTTCCATCGCAGGGAATCGCTTCGCCTGATACGGTTGCAAATCTGTGATTGTGTGCGAATTCACAGCATCCGGATATCTTGGTGCTGCCAAGAATCTCATGATTGTGCTGTTTCGGACAGTTGTGGCGTTCCATTTCCTGATTCATATATTAAAATCCCTTTCTGCTTTGTCATTCATCAGTTACGATACTAAATTATGCAAAACAGAAAGGGATGTTAATTCATCCTGAATTATTCACAACTATGTCGTAAAAGTGGCTGAAAGCCACATTGTTACTGTATTTAAGCTGCTTATTGCATTTCATCTAATAAGTGAATAGAAAAAGAGACCAAATATGTGGTAAAATTTAGGTGTCGAATCCAA
>JALEOU010000023.1 GCA_022766945.1 Fusicatenibacter sp.
TAGTGTACTGATGTCCCCAGAACAAAGATACTACAATTTACGGCTTATGGGAACTGGAAGTAGAAGGATGCCAGCTTTCATCATCATTTGTGCTGCCGCAGGCAGCATGGTAACAACCTTGAACACTTACACCCATGTGAATTTTGATGATGCAAAGGAAGAAGTATATCGGATAGCAAATAGTTAAAAAAAGCCCGTTGGTAAGGACGCTTGCTTTACCAACGGATTTACCAAGATTGCAGGGAAAAACATAAGAAAACACGAGAAGATTTGAGAAGATACCTTGAAAAGAATGGAAAACTCAAAAGTCGGAAAACCCTGAAATACCAAGCGTTTGAGAAGAAATACAAGACTTAAATGGAGATATAAGAAGATGATAAAAGTACTATTTGTATGCCACGGCAATATTTGCCGTAGCCCAATGAGCCAGTTTGTGCTACAGGATATGGTTAACAAACTCGGCCTGGTCAGCTCTTTTGTGATTGATTCCAGAGCTACCAGTACGGAGGAGATCGGCAATCCGCCGCACAGAGGAACTGTAAGAAAGATGCAAAAAGAAGGAATTCCGGTTCTGCCGCACAGGGCTGCACAAATGACATGGAAGGACTACTGCAGTTTCGATTACATTATCGGCATGGATACCTGGAATATGAGAAATCTGAATCGTATGACCAAAGGGGATCCGGAAGGAAAGCTGTACAAATTCTTAACATTTGCAGGTTCTGACAGAGACATTGCGGATCCATGGTACACAGGAGATTTTGATACAACATATCTTGACATAGTAGAGGGATGCGAAGGTTTTCTTCGCTATCTGAAAGAAGCAGGAAAAATCAGTTTTTAAGGACGGGTATAATCCAACATCGCTGCGTTTTGCTTTCCCGTTTGGGATTGATTTGCAGTTTCATTGGTGCTATATTGTAAGCAGAATGAAAATGAAAAGGAGGAAGCAGTTATGCGTGCAACATTTGATGACAGTTTGGTAACAGGCAACGAATTGATTGACGGACAGCATAAAGAGCTGATTGAAAAGATTAACAAACTGGTCAGCTGCTGTGAAGAGGGCGGCGGAAAACTGGAAGCGATTAAGATGCTGGATTATCTGGCGGATTATACGGATTTTCATTTTAAAGCGGAAGAAGAACTTCAGGAGAAGGTTGGCTACCCAGGTCTGGAGGAGCACAGGAAGAAACATGAGGAGTTTAAAAAGTCGGTTTCCGAACTGCATGATATGCTGGCAGAAGAGGAAGGACCTACGGACGCATTTGTACAGGCTGTTAATAAGAACGTAATTGAATGGCTGTACGGACATATCAAAGGTTTTGACTGTTCTGTGGCAACCTATATGAATTTAAACTCCATTCCGGAACTGATTTAAAAGATTCGTTCCTGGTTTTGCAGTAAAAAACAAAGGAAAAGAGCGGCCAGAAAAAAGCCGCTCTTTTCCTTTGTTATGCGATTGGTTCAAAGTCTGCAGCGCCATGTTTGCAGAGAGGACAGATAAAGTCTTCCGGAAGCTTATCGCCTTCGTAGATATATCCGCAAATCTTGCAGACAAACCCTTTCTTGTTATCAGTAGCAGGTTTCGGTTTGACCTCATTCTGATAATAAGTATAGGTCATGGTGTCCTTATCAGAAAGGACTCTTGCCTCTGTGACTGAGCAGATGAACATGCCGTGGGTATCCAGATCGATGTACTGTTCCACTTTCAGGGACATAAAGGCGTTGATGTATTTTGGCAGGAATACGAGACCGTTATCGGAACGAAGCGGTGTACAGTCGGCGAACTTGTCTACATTTCTTCCGCTCTGGAAACCGAAATTCTGAAATACGGAAAATGGCGCATCCACGGATAAGCAGTTTACATTCATGACCCCGGTCTGCTTGATTACATGATGTGAATAGTTCAGCTTGTTGATTGTCACGGCAATCCGATTTGGGGAATCGGTAACCTGTGCTACTGTATTGACGATCAGACCGTTGTCTTTCTTTCCGTCATTGGAGGTGACAACATACAGACCATATCCGATTTTGAACAGTGCGGTCATGTCATTTTTGTCAGCCGTGGAGTTCTGCTGTGCAAGGTAGTCTTTGCAAAGCTCATCGGCCAAAGCCTCCAGCTGTGCAGAACTGTCTTTATTGAGTGCTGACATAATCTTTACGGTTGTGTTGGTAAAGGTCAGATTTTTGCAGCCCTCCAGCATGGAGCGCATGGTTTTGGCAGCCAGCGGCGCCCAGGAACCATTCTCGATCAGTGCTACTGTTTTATTCTGGAAATTGCGCTCTGTCAGATGATGGATGAATTCCTTCATGAACGGGAAAATGTCAGCATTATAAGTGGTAGTTGCAAGAACAATTCTTCCGTAGCGGAATGCATCTTCTACCGCTTCAGCCATATCAGTGCGGGCAAGGTCATGCACAACCACCTTCGGGCAGTTTTTCGCTCTCAGTTTTTCAGCAAGCAGTTCCACTGCCTTTGCGGTATTGCCGTAAACGGAAGTATAGGCGATGACGATTCCTTCGCTCTCTGTGGCATAGGATGACCAGGTATTGTAAAGATTCAGGTAATAGCCAAGATTTTCGGTGAGCACGGGTCCGTGCAGAGGGCAAATGATGGAGATGTCCAGAGTGGCTGCTTTTTTCAGCAGAGCCTGTACCTGAGCGCCATATTTTCCCACAATGCCAATATAATATCTTCTGGCCTCGCAGGCCCAGTCTTCCTCTACATCCAGAGCACCGAACTTGCCAAAGCCGTCAGCGGAAAAGAGTACCTTGTCGGTACTGTCATAGGTTACAATGACTTCCGGCCAGTGAACCATAGGTGCGGTAACGAACGTAAGGGTATGTTTACCGAGTGTCAATGTATCACCTTCGCCTACAACGATACGGCGGTCAGAAAAATCTGTACCGAAGAAATTGTTCATCATAACAAAGGCTTTGGAGGAAGAAACGATCGTTGCATCCGGATAAGTTCTCATGAAATTCGCAATATTTGCGGAGTGATCCGGCTCCATGTGCTGGATGATCAGATAATCCGGTTTTTTGTTATCAAGAACTTCCGCAAGATTATCCAGCCATTCATGGGTAAAATTCCGGTCCACCGTATCCATAACAGCAATTTTGTCGTCCAGAATGACGTAAGAATTGTACGCCATACCATTGGGAACCACATACTGTCCTTCAAACAGATCCACTTTGTGATCATTCACGCCAACATAACAAATGTCATTTGTGATTTTCATAGTTTTAGTCACCTCATTGTTTTTATTATTTGCATTAATAAGTTGTCGCTGTAACTGATTATAGCACACTATCAGATCATTGAAAAGTACCGGAGCAGAGTTTCTCGAATTTGCATTTATTGCTCGAACTCATCGCCTGGGCATGCTTGCTGCATCAGACACAGCGGTTCATTTCCCGATACTGCTTTGGGAGATATCCGTTTTTTTCTTTGAATTTCTTATAGAAAAAAGACAGATTGCTGTACCCACACATGGAGGCGATCTCCGAAACAGGAAGATCCGTGTTCAAGAGATAGAAGACGGCTTTCTCCATGCGAACCTGACTCAGAATCTGTTCGAATGTTTTTCCGGATTTCTTCCGGATCAGATTCCCCAGATATTTGGAATTAAAATGAAATTCTTCGGATAATTCGCGCAGAGTGCAGGTTCGATAGTGATCCTCAATGTAGCAGAGGATGGCCATGATGTCTGCCTTGGTATCAAGCTTAACGAGGCTGGATTGATTACGGACAAGATAAATGATCAGCTGGCGGACATAATTGACCACTATCTGATCAGAGAGGGGTCCCGGATCGAGATATTCACAGAAAACATCTTCGATCAGATTTTTCATCCGTTCATCTTCCTCAAATCCGGCAATCAGGAATGTGAAGTCGGACGTCTGTCCTGACATTGTGCGAACCAGGAAATCAATGATGGGTGATGCACCGGATAAACCGTACAGCAGCTGTTCGTTCAGAAATTCTTTTTCAATCTGAAAGCCGAGGATAATGTCTTCCTCTGTATTGATATCAAGCCCATGGACGATTCCGGAATTCATAAAAAGGAGCTGTCCGGCATGCAGATTCAGAGAATGAGCCTGTTCCGGAAAATGAATCACAAGATTTCCGGAATATACATAATTCAGGCTGATAAATTCAGTGGAGTGCATGGGAATTTTTGAAAAACGGTGATGATAAATCATGCGCAGATGGTCTTCGGTGCCTTCCCGCAAAACGGGAGAATGCAGTTTGTCATCTGTACGATCCCGTATCTTTGTCATCCCTTCGTTTGAGAAAATCGGATATCCGTTTTTGTCATTTTCCCAGAGTTCCTGCGTGTTCAGGGCATCAAGAGCTGTGATATGTTCCTCAAGACGAATTTTTGCATGCCTTTCATAATCGGAAAGTGGAATCATCTTTTCCCGAAATTCTGATCTGTTCATGTGTTCTTCCCCCCAAGTGGAAATTTGATACTATTATGATACCAATCTGCCATTTTTTTCTCAACACTTTTTCGTTTAAAATAAAGCCATCAACAAGAAAAATGACAAGAAAGGAGGGAGAGGAGTGCACAATGGAACATTTCGTACAGAAAAGGTAAATGACCATATTACCAGAATCTACGCATTTTCCTCTGAATTGATGTACCTTGTGGAGGGAAAAAGCTACGCTGCTCTTTTGGATTCCGGCAGCGGCATTGGCTTTGTACGTCCGCTGATTGAGCAGCTGACAGACAAACCGGTTCTGGTGCTTCTGACACACGGCCATGTCGATCATGCCATGGGTGCTTCAGAGTTTCCGGCAGAGAATGTTTATATCAATCAGGAGGATGCCTATATCTATCAGGAGCATTCGACATATGAATTCCGCAAGGCAGGCTTGTTTCTGATGGAAGGCGGAGAGAATGTCACGGAAGAAGATTTTACTCCGATAGTTCCGATCACTGCTTATCGGAATCTCAGGGAAGGTGACCGTTTTGACCTGGGAGGTATCACGATTGAGATGTATGCCTGTCCGGGACATACGAAGGGAAGCCTTGCGATGCTGATTTTGGAAGATGGGATTCTTTTGACAGGAGATGCCTGCAACAGTTTTACCTTTCTTTTTGAAGACTATTCCACATCCATTGAGACTTATCGGGACAGTCTGATTCGCCTGAAAAAGCTCACAGACGGAAAGTATGAGACGGTACTGGTTTCTCATGGGGATGGAAGAGCAGTTCCGGAAATTATTTCGGAGAACATTGCACTGTGTGAAAAGATTCTGAATCAGACGGCCGATCGAATTCCAATGGAATTCAGAGGACATCAGGGGTTGATTGCAGATGGCACAAGTTTACCGGGACACGGAAATATCGTGTATCATCCGGATCATTTACGAGATTGAATAAGAGGAGTAAGTTATGAGCAAAGAAACAAATAGAAACCTGGCGGTTCCGATGAAGGAAAAGTTGAGTTATGGAATTGCATCCGGCGGCGGAAATATCATTACCCAGATTTTAGGAACATTTTTAACATCTTATCTGACCGACTCCGTGGGAGTTGCCGCAGCTGCAGTAGGTACCATGATGCTGGTAACACGTATCATAGACGCATTCAGCGATGTGATCATGGGCGGTATCATTGATAAAACACATACAAAATGGGGAAAAGCCCGTCCGTGGCTGCTGATCAGTGCCCCCTTAATCCTGATTGCACTTGTTCTGACATTCAGCGCAAATCCCAGTTGGGGAGACGGTGCAAAAGTAGCGTACATGTATTTCAGTTATATTTTCCTGAACTGTATCTGTTACACAATCTTTATGGTCAGCCATACTTCTCTTTTGTCCCGTATTTCCCTCGACGGCAATGAGAGACAGAAGATGGCTTCCATGAATCAGAATCTCAATCAGGTCGGCGGTCTGGCAGTTACCACGTTTATGCTGATCCTGGTAAATTTCTGCGGATGGCAGATGACAGCTGTAATTTACGGCGTCGTTACCTGTATCTGTATCCTGATCGGATTCTTCTTCACGAGAGAACATGTGGGTGAAAATGAGAATGGCGAAGTGAAGACAGAAACGGTTCCCTTAAATGTAGCGCTTCCGGCAATGCTGAAAAATAAATATTTCTACCTGCTGACGGCGATGTTTGTGCTGATTCTGATGCAGGCAGCCGGACCGGGCTCCATGACCTACTATTATTGCAATAACGTCGTGAACAATCTGGGGCTTCTGTCCTTTATCTCAGCCTGCGGTATTGTACCGATGATGATCATGAACCTGTTCATTCCTTCGCTGGCGAGAAAATTCGGGCGCAGAAAACTCCTCATTGTCGGCGCTCTTGGCGATGCATTTGGATTTTTCTTATGCGGAATGTTTTCAAACAGCCTGCCGATGATTTATGCAGGGTCGCTCCTGAAAGGATTCTCTGCCGGATTCCTGTTTGCCTGCGGATTTGCGATGGCATCGGATGTTGTGGATTACGGTGAATATAAGACAGGTGTGCGCTCCGAAGGATTGATCAACAGCTGTGTAAGCTTTGGGCAGAAAGTAGGACTTGGACTTGGACCGGCCATTGCATCCTGGGTGCTGGATGCGAGCGGATACAATGGTGCTGTCGTTGAGCAATCCCAATCTGCGATTAATGCAATCTGCTTTGGATACGGTTATTATGGAATGATTCTTGCACTCTTAATTGCAGTCATTGCCTTTTTTATGGATCTGGATAAGAAGCAGGATGAAATCCGTATTGCACTGGAGGCAAAACATCACGGATGATGCACATAGCTTCCGGAAAGTTCCACCCCTTCAAGCTGAAGGAGCCTGGCTTTCAGCTCGAGTCCACCGGCGTATCCAATCAGACTGCCATCAGATCCGATGACCCGATGGCAGGGGATGATGATGGAAATCGGATTGTGTCCTACAGCACCGCCGACAGCCTGAGCAGACATGTGCGGTTTTTCCAGGAGGAGGGCGGCTTTTTTGGCGAGCGTTCCGTAGGTGGTGACCTGCCCATAAGGGATGTCGCAAAGCAGTTTCCAGATCAGACAACGAAATTCGCTTCCTGAAGGGGCGAGCATAAGATAGGAAATTTCCGGTCTTTCACCGGAAAAATAGCGATCCAGCCAGTCCTTTGCTGCATCAAAAACGGGCAGATTATTTTTGTAAATCATTTCCTCCCTGATGGAACTGCAAAAAAATTTCTGCCCTTCCAGATAAAGTCCGGTCAGACTGGTGCCGTCACTAATCATCGTGACCAGGCCAAAAGGAGAGCGATAAGCAGTCTGAAATAACATAGAAAATTCCTTTCTGTTTCAATAGAAACTGTATGAGCCCGGCAAATTTATTACCGCTGCGTTTAGAAAGAGTGAGTCTGCGTCGGGATCTGTTTTCTGCAAGGTGTTTGTTACGATCTGAACAGTAACACTATCATGCTGTTTCTGAACTGTCAAGCAAAAACCTCTTTACAAAGTACAGTTTTGGGATTAAGATAGTATGGAAAAGAAAACAGATAAATACGCTGAAGAGAAGAGTACGGTGTGAAAAGCAGCAGAGAGGAATGCCTTGTGGTGGAAGCATTCCGGCCGGAAGCATCGGAAGACCGCCTCTGAGTGGCTTTAACACAGCCCGGTGATTCCGTTATCATCAGGAACAAGTGGTTCCGAAAGTGCAGAATGGATGGTGAGAGTTCACTGAATATACCTCATCTCGAAAGACGCGTTTTCGGGACAAGCAGGGTGGAACCGCGTGAGATACGTCCCTTGCACTGCCGCAGGCAGTGTAAGGGATTTTTGTTTTCTGATAAGGAAAGCTCCGGACAGCAGCTGTTGTCCGGGAGAGAAGTCCGGTCAGAAAGAATCGGATCTCAAATTTATTACAGGAAAGGAATGAAAAGGATGAAAATCACATTAAAAGACGGAAGTGTGAAAGAATACGATCATGCGATGAGTGTGTATGAGATTGCAAAGGATCTCAGCGAGGGGCTTGCAAGAGCGGCATGTGCCGGTGAGGTGAATGGCAGTGTTGTGGATCTTCGGACTGTCGTTGACAGTGACTGTACCGTCAATATTCTGACTGCAAACGATGAGGCGGGACTTCGTACTGTGCGCCATACCTGCTCCCATGTACTTGCAGAAGCAGTTAAGAGACTGTATCCGGAAGCGAAGCTTGCTATCGGTCCTGCAATAGATGAAGGCTTCTATTATGACTTTGAGGTTGAGCATGCCTTCTCGAGAGAAGAACTTGATAACATAGAAGCAGAGATGAAGAAGATAATTAAAGAGGGCAATAAGCTTGAAAAGTTTGAACTTCCAAGAGTCGAAGCCATTAAGTTTATGGAAGACAGGAATGAGCCCTATAAAGTAGAGCTTATAAAAGACCTTCCGGAGGATGCTGTTATCAGCTTCTATTCACAGGGAGAAGGCTTCACGGATCTGTGTGCAGGTCCTCACCTTATGAGTACCAAGCCTATTAAGGCATTTAAGCTTACCAGCAGTTCAATGGCCTACTGGAGAGGTGATTCAGGCAAGGCGAGACTTCAGAGAATATATGGTTCTGCCTTTGTTAACAAGGAAGACCTTCAGGCATACCTTGCTCATCTTGAAGATATTAAGATGAGAGACCACAACAGACTGGGTAGAGAGATGAAGCTGTTCACAACAGTAGATGTTATCGGTCAGGGTCTGCCGCTGTTCACTCCCAAGGGAACCAAGATG
>JALEOU010000050.1 GCA_022766945.1 Fusicatenibacter sp.
TCATTTGTTTCCGCTTTTACGGGTGCAGCCATGATTCCGGTCAGTGTCAGCACGCTCCCCACGATACCAAACACATAACTCTTTTTTAACCTCATACTTACCTCCTGAATATTTTGTTACATTTCTGTTACAATTTATTACAAACCGATTCTACCAGTGTTACGAGTTTTTGTCAACTAGAACTTATAGACAATCTTTGCTCTTTTTCCTCCTTATTTCACAGGATTTTATACAATCTTTCTCCACTTTAGTCAAAATATTGAGGTTTTTGCAGAAAGAAATCACCACTTTAATTTGTTACAAAAAGAAAAACAGTTGTTAAGATATGACAGTTTGTTAAATCTTCTTTTAACTTTTACCGAATTTGATGTGTTCCACAATATCTTGTGTTATAATAGAGTTATATAAACAATACGAATGTTTTTTCTTTATTTTCAGTTATTTTAGCCTCAAACGGAAGGAGATCTCGTTGTGAAAGGAGGTATTGTTATGTTAAGAAGGAAAAAATTATTGGCAATCGGACTGTCCGGTATCTGGATTGCCGCTTCCCTGTTTGGCGGAGCCGGCACCATACGGGCAGAACAGACGGGCAACGCACAAAACACAGACGGCGGAGAAATCACCATTCATTTCACCCACTACAACGCAAGGGAACTTACCTTCGACTTGGGCATCGACAACGGTGAACTCTCCTACACCGATGCGGTACTTACCTATCAGGATTCCTCCATGGACGAACCGATTTCACTTTCGCTTCTTTCCTCGGACGGTTCCTATACTCTGTACGATTTGCCGGAACCGGTTGAGGAGCTCCAGGGAACCTTTTCCGTTTCCATGGTCACCAAACCCGGTTATTCTCTTGATTTATCCCAGACCAGCTGGAATGTGAACGGACAGCCCGTATCTGACGGCGGATATGTTACCATTACAAGCAGCGCTGCATCCATGAGTTCCACCGTGTTCTGTGAGACCATTCCTGAACAGTCCGCAGAAGAAACAGCAGATCCTGCCGTGACAGAGGAAGAAACGAATCCTGCAGCAAACATCCAGGAAACCCAGGGTTCTGATTCCGGCAGCATCAAGATCACAGAAGAATCCCCGGAAAGTGATACGGTTCCCATCCGGGCAACCCAGGAAACCGCAGGAACTTCTGAAGCAGATTCTCATTCTGCTGATCCTTCCGCTGCAAAAACTGTTACCGATACCGTCAGCGCATCCCCTCCGCTTAGCAGTGTACCGATTGCATCCGAATATACTCCCGGCGATCAGATTGTACCCAGGGAAAACAAATCCGCATCTGCCGCATCTACAAATGCCAGCGCCACCATCAGCCCAGCCGCAGAAGGATCTCTGGCAAACACCTCCGCAGGCCCGGAATCCTTTTCCCTGCGAAAGTTGTTCCAAAAGACAAATACTGTTCTCGCAATCATGATTCTTGTGATCGCCGTTCTGATTCTCGCCGAACTGCTGCGATCCATCCGTGAAGACCTGAGACGGAAACGCTACCGCAGATATATGTAACAGACAGCGCTTTCTCTCATAAAAGAATCCCGAAATAAAACAGAGGGCAGGACACGCAAAATGAGTGTCCTGCCCTCTGCTTTTATAATTCCTGTCATCTGATTACTCTTCTTCAAACATATCCTTGCCAACTCCGCAGATCGGACATACCCAATCTTCCGGAAGATCTTCAAAAGCAGTTCCGGGAGCAATTCCGTTATCCGGATCGCCCACTTCCGGGTCATACTCGTATCCACAGGGTCCACACACATATTTCTTCATAGTAACATTCCTGCCTTTCTCGCGAGTCCGTCTCCATCGCCTCTACATACCATCCGCTCTGGAGACAAGACGCTTGTGATAATAGTAATTTTTATTGATACCCCATTCTAGCAAATCCCACACCAGAATGCAAGCCCTTTTCCGCCATTTCTACTTTCCTGTACAACGTCCGTTACTGTTTAGCTAACATACGAAACAGAAACTACGCTCCCAAATCGCTCCTCCAGCTCTTTTCCAAATTCTTCCGGAACTTCCCTGGCAAACGGCATCTCATCCGCCATCGAAAGTGTCCAGGCGATCCATCCCAGCATCTTCGCACCGCTCTCCAGCGCTTCCGCAGAGATCAGTGCAATGGTATCATACCGGGTATGCATGCCAAATCCGTCGCGACCCATCGTAGTCGCCGGAATTCCTTTCCATGCAAAGGAATTGGAATCGCTTGCCCAGACACTACGGGAAACGATCATTCCCATATCTGCTTTTCGCATAATGCTTTTTATCGTTTCGCAGACTTCTTCCCCTGCGGTTACCCCAAAGACGGTTCCGCCCAGCCGCTGTCCGGCCAAATCCACATTCATATTGAAGCGATGACGCGGCAGTTCCTTTTCATGCTGTTCCATGTAGGAGAGACTTCCGAGCAATCCTTTTTCCTCAGCGCCGAACCAGATAAATTCCAGTGTTCTTCTCGGTGGATGGCAGGCAAAATAACGGGCCAGTTCCAGAATAATCGCTGCTCCGGAAAGATTATCATACGCCCCCGGTCCCTGAGGAACCGAATCATAATGCGCCGTCAGAGTCAGAATCTCTTCTGCGCGGTCGCTGCCCTCAATCCGAACAGCTACATTCTGTGAATCACCGGTCACCTCCTCCTGACGGACAACCAGGCGCACCTCCTCTGCATGATGTTCTACCAGTTCCAGCGCATCGAGATAATGCACCGCACCGCAGGGTATCGATGGTTGATCCACTTGATGAATCCGCGGCGACATCTCTTTGCGGTCCTCCATTTTATCGTTCGGAGTACCCCTGATTTCCAGAAATCCCACCACGCCTGCCTCCAGCAGACATTCATATTTTTCTTTTTTGACCGGCCCGTTCACCAGAACAATTTTCCCTCTGGCATGAGAAAGGCTTATTTCATCTCCATATTCCACATACAGCAGAGGAGCCACAATTCCCTCCGGCGGAGTATTCTCACAGTTCAGAACGGAGATTATGTCATATTCCTTCTCATAGGGTTTTGTCACAATCAGTTTTTCTGCCAACACTTTTTTCTGCCGGAACCGGAACGGCTCCACTCTTCCCGCAAGGCCTGCCGATGCGAGTTCTTCCATAAGTGCTTCTGCTGTGCGTACCTCTTGTTCCGTACCTGCTTCCCGGACATAGGCGCACTTTTTCACAAATTCGCAGGCGCGTCTGCCATTGATTTGACACTCCTCATCGAAGATCACATTTTGATTCATAACTGTTCCAATACCTCCTTTGCCCTGCATACACGCTCCTGGCTGGTGCGGAAAATCGTATATTCGCTTAAAGACGGAAGTCCCATGTTGACTCCTTCTTTGCGATACTTCATCGCACTGTCCAGATTACTCTTGCCGGACATATGCCAGGCACTGATCCCGCAAAGCGGGTACAGCTTCTGAATCACTTCGGCGTTCACTCCTCCGCCTGCCTGAATACGGATTCTTCCATCTGCCTGTTTCTCCAGCGCAGATAGAAGCCGCACTCCTTTTTCACAGGTATTTTCCTGCCCGGAAGTGAGAATGGTATTCATGCCAAGCGAGATCGCTTCCTCCATCGTTTTCAATGGGTCCGCACATACATCGAAGGCACGGTGCAGTGTCACCGACATTCCCTTCGCAGCTTCCATCAATCCCTCCATGGCGGTTCGGTTCAGTGTCCCATCTTCCGAAAGGACACCGATCACCACACCTTCTGCTCCCAGATCCCGGAACATTTCCACTTCCGCACGGATGATTTCATATTCATACTGTGTATAACAGAAATCTCCGAACCGCGGACGAATCAGAATGTGCATGGGAATCTTACTGTATTTTCGGATTTCCTCATACAGTTTCGGGCTCGGTGTCGTTCCTCCGATCACCAGATTGCCGCACAGCTCCAGACGGGTAGCGCCTCCTGCTTCCGCAGCCAATGCAGATTCCACAGAATCCGCACAAATCTCAAGAATATAATCTTTCATAATTCAATGATTCCTTTACCTCTATAGTTCCCGACTATCATACCCTGTTTTTATGAAATGGGAAAGAGGTTTTTTAAAAAAATCACACCCGTGTCAAAATCATCATGGATTTCGCTTTTACGATTACTTTACCGGTCACGCTCTCATCGTACACTGGGCAGTCGGTACCATCGCACAGAATCTGCCAGGTTCCTTCCGGAAGGTTACAGCAGCACGCCTCCTCCCAGGGATTATAAAATACTGCCGCACATCTGCCATCCGGATAAAGCAGTTGATAGCCTGCCACATGGTTTTCCCGGTAAAATGTTTTGCGGCATCCGTTCTCGTAAGTGCCAAAGGCATCATAGGAACGGCGGATTTTCAAAAGATTTCGGTAGTAATCCACCAAAGGCTGCATCTTCCAGGCTCTTCTCCAGTCCAGACGGTTGATTTCTCTTCCGGAACAGTAACTGTTTTCATCTCCCTGTTTCGTTCGTCCAAATTCCTCCCCTGCCTGGAAGAAAGGAATTCCTTTGCAGGTCATGATAATTCCGGCTGCCAGACGATTCATGGACAGTGTATGTCCATCCGCTGTCTCAAAATCCGGACGATCCTCTGTCTTTCCGTCAGCTTTTTTTCGCAGCGGATCCGAAAGTTTCAGTTTATCCCAGAGCGTAAAATTGTCATGGGCAGATACATAAGCGATCAGCTGTTCCGGGCTTCGCGGGCGAAAAACCCCGCTGCCGTCCATCCAGGCGTCCGTTGCCGAGAGAATGCCTGCTGAGAGCCGTTCTTTTCCGTTCACATAGCCTCCCTCATCGGCGATGAACACACTGCCCTTCACCGCATCCCTGGTGTCGTCGCAGAACATGGAGATGCCATCCAAAAGCCGGAACAGATTCTGTTTGTCTGCCGGGAAGCTGCCCTCTGCCATAGCGCTGGCAGAAGCCTTCCAGGGTTCTCCGTACACCAGAATCTCTTCTCCGCCCGGAAGCTGATTTAATGCCTCCCGAATCGCATTCATGGTATCGGTATCATGAAGCGCCATCAGGTCAAAGCGGAATCCGTCGATGTGATATTCGCTTGCCCAGTAGCAGACAGAATGTACCATGAACCTCCGGAACATTTCTCTCTCACTGGACGTCTCATTTCCGCAGTCTGAGCCGTTGGAGAAGCTTCCGTCCGGCCACTGACGATAGTAATAGAAGGGAACGGTTCTATGAAAGCTGGAGTCCAGGCTGAACGTATGGTTGTATACCACATCCATGATCACGCCGATTCCGGCATCATGCAGCGCTTTTACCATTTCTTTCATTTCCCGGATGCGGACTTCCCCGTGATACGGATCCGTGGAATAGGAGCCCTCCGGCACATTGTACTGTACCGGATCGTACCCCCAGTTAAACGCCTCCGGATCTGCCTCCGGCACGCTGCCATAGTCAAAGACGGGCAGCAGATGGACATGGGAAATACCCAGCTTTTTCAGATAGTCCACTCCGGTCGCATGAATACCATCTCCGTCAAGGGTTGTCCCTCTCTCGGTAAAGGCCAGGAATTTTCCTCTGTGCTCCGGCGAAATACCGGAATGCGGATCATCCGAAAAGTCTTTCACATGGACCTCATAAATGCATCGATCCTCTTTGCGGATCCCGGGGCGCACATCTTCCTCCCATCCCCTGGGATTGGTATCCAAGAGGCGGATGACCATACTTCTTTGGCTGTCGATCCCGGAGGCAACGCCCCATGGATCTGTTGTATCAAAAATTCCCTCCGAATGAACCACATGATAGGTGTAATAGGTGCCGGACAGATTTCCCTTTCTGCGATAAGTCCATACACCTTTTTCCTCCCGCCGCATCGGATAGCTTCCGATCTTCTGATCGCCCGCTTCTTTTTCGCTTCCTCTGGTATAGAGTTCCAGTGACACCTCCATCGCGGTGGGCGCCCAAAGTTTCCAGATTGTCTCACAGAAACCCCAATCTGTCTCCTGTACAGAAGCTCCCAGATCATCTCCGTCATAGAGATAGTTTTCCCGAAACTCTTTCGATTCAAAATACTGTTTCCATTCTCCGGGAGTTCTCTTTACCACCGGATTTGTCTTTTTGTTTTCCATTGCCTGATACACCGTCAGGAGTTCGCCGACACTCCAGGCCTGCGCATAGCATCCCCTGGAACATACCGGATTTTCCCCGTCATAGATCTCTGCCAGATGAAACAGACAGCCTTCATACAGCCAGCTTTCCAGACGGTCCAGTCCTCTTCGAACCTCCCTCTTTCCTTCTTCTACGTTTTTTGCATACTTCAGTACCGCACGGTAATAAGCCCCCAGCGGAAATCCCCAGACGGTTCCCTGGTGATATGCCCGGTCACGCTCCGGCTGGCTTCCCCCATAGAAAGGATGAAATGCAGGATCCTTCGGGGAAAGGGAACGCAGTCCGGCTGTTGTGTACAGTTCTTCTTTTACGGATGCGAGGATTCTTCTGCCCTGCTCTTTCGTCGGTATCGTATAGGGTAGTGCCAGAGCAAAGATCTGGTTGCACCGGAACTGTTCTTCCTCTGCTGTACCGTTTTTCACATCTCTTAACCAGCCCTGATCCTCCATCCAGAAGTTCTCAAGGAAACTTTTTTGAACCCTTTCGGCAAGGATCCCATACTCTGTCCCGTCCTTTCCCACATAGGGCGACAGCTCCTCCATGATCTTCAGCCCGTTATACCAGTAAGCATTGATCTCCACCGGTTTCCCGTGGCGCGGTGTCGGCAGTTCCTCTCCGATTCTCACATCCATCCAGGTTACCTGTTCCAGACCGTCACCGGCCATGATCAGACCATCCTCATCCATCCGGATATGATAATCCGTCCCTTTTCGGTACCAGCGGATGATGCTCTCCATCACCGGATAGGCTTCCCGGACAAAGGCAAGGTCACCCGTTTCCAGATAATACAGGTATACCACATTCAAAAACAGCAAAGCTGCATCCACCGTATTGTACATCGGATCGGCATCCCCTTCCGGAAACAGGTTCGGCATCAGCCCCTTGTGACAGTAAGCCATAAAGGTGCGCAGAATGCTCCGGCAGCTCTCGTAATCCCCGGTCGCCAATGTACATCCCGGCAGCGCGATCATGGTATCCCTGCCCCAGTCTTCAAAGTAGGGAAAACCGGCCAGGATACTCTTCCCTTTCGTGGATTCTCTTTCCACAATGTACTGCTGTGCACCAAACGCGAGGATCTGCCCTGCCGGATCGGTAATCCCTGAGCGCGCGATGATCTCCTCCCGGCGGGCACGTTCCTCTTCCATCCATTCCGCAATCGTCTGCGCATCCCACCGGTCTACCGTTCCGCGCAGACTGTACACTGCGTAAAAAACTTGTTCTTTGCCGTCATCCGCCAGCTCAAAATCCAGTCTGTGGTTCAGTGTAACACCTCCGACTGCCTCTCTTCCATCTCTGGCATCCTGTTCAAAATACAGATCCGAAAGAAACTCCTTTTCCATTGTCTGAAGAACACCGTTGCTCTTATAATACAAAATCACGCCGCTGCCCGCAATGCATCTTTCATCCACAGAAAAAGAAAGTGCCCCGGACGCATCTTTCCCCTTGGGCGCAAATTTGAGAAGCGGCGTCACGTGCAGAATGCGCCCTTTTTTTCCGTCTCCTCGTACCACATAGCGAACAATGACGGTATTTTCACCCTGTACCATACCGATTGTCTTCTCAATTTCAATTCCTTTCACCCGGTAAAACCAGTTGGGAAAGGTCTCCATCTCAAACCCTTCCAGGTAACGGAAGCCTTCCGCATTTTTTGTATGGTTCACAAATTCCTGCGAATACAGTTTCACCGTCTTCCCGTCGATTTCCAATTCTTCCCAGAGATTTGTGAGAAGATGGTATCTCACATTCGGCGCCTTCACTGCTGCCATTAGCAGTGCCTGATCACCGCGCGCGGTATTTCCCATCACCGTAAGCGAGGAAAAGCCGCCGAGACCATTCGTCAGCAGAAAGCATTTCTCCTCCCCTCTCCGAAAATCCTGCCAATCCAGTCGATTCAAAACTACTTTCATTCAAAACCTCCATTGTAACTATAATCTCATGAGTTGTTGAAAATAAAAATTGAGCAGCCAGCTTTCACTGGCTGCTCATACAAGAAAGATCAGGCTTTAGCCTTTGACAGCTCCGGACAGTCCATCCGTGTAGTATCTCTGCATGATAACAAACAGAATCGAAATCGGAATGGAAATACATACGGCACCAGCCGCAAAACAGGTATACCAGCTGTCAATGTACTCTTTTTCCAGCATTTTCCAAAGTCCTACCGAAACGGTATAGTACTTGGCATTTGCACGACAGATTACTTTTGCAAAGATAAAGTCAAGCCACGGGCCAAGGAAAGAGTTCAGAACGGTATAGACAATGATCGGTTTACTAAGCGGTATCGTCACTTTCGTAAACACCTGGAATCTGGTTGCGCCATCCAGGTAAGCAGCCTCATCCAGCGCTTTCGGGACCGTATCAAAGAATCCCTTGGCAATATAGAAGTTAATACCCGCGCCTCCGGAGTAAACCAGAATCAGTGCCACACGAATCATGGCTCCGTCTGTCAGATTGAACACCTTCAAAATATAATAAATAGCAATCATGGACATAAAGCCAGGGAACAAATTCAGGATCATGGCGATGTTCATGTAAGGCTTTCTCATTTTAAAGCGCATTCTTGACATACAGTAAGCCATGGAAAGTACAAAGAAGGTGGAAATCACGCAGCAGCAGCATGCAATAATAAAGGTGTTCATAAACATCTGCGGGAAATCCAGGATATTCCGGTCTGTAAACAGACGAATATAGTTGTTCAGTGTATATCCCTTCGGGAAAAAGCTGGTAACGTAGGAACCTTTCTGTGTACTGAAACTAAGCAGTATAATCCATGCAACCGGAATCACCCAGATAAATGCCAGTACCGCAAGAACGATATGGACAATGGTATCCGCGATCATACCGCGTGTCTTCATGGAACGCACCTTTTTCTCTTTTTCGTTCATTATTGGAATCCCTCCTCGTTCTTATAGGAACCGGTATTCCGGTAAGTCAGCAGTGATACAATCGCAAGAATTACGAAGGTCAGAATACCTACAACCGCACCAACATTATAATACTGCTGGTCTACCGTCAGCTTATACAGCCAGGTAACCAGAAGGTCTGTCTTTCCTGCAGTAGAACCAACCGGTGTCGGCGCTCCTCCTGTGAGAAGGAAGATAACATTGAAGTTGTTGATGTTTCCGGTAAATGTTGTGATCAGGTACGGAGTCGTCACAAACAGCATGTACGGCAGTGTAATCTTGAAGAAAATAGTAACAGGGCCTGCACCATCCACACGGGCTGCCTCATAAAGCTCTGCCGGAATGTTCTGCAAAATACCGGTTACCTGAAGCATGGTAAACGGTATACCAACCCACAGGTTAATCACGATAACCGCCACTCTCGCCCAGGTGGCATCTGTAAGGAACGGAAGGGGACTGCTGATAATGCCCGCATTCATCAGCATTACGTTGATCAGTCCGTTATCCTTCAGCAGCGTACGCATCAGAAGCAGGGATACGAACTGCGGAATGGCTGCGGAGAGCATAAAGCAGAATCTCCAGAAGCCTTTGATTCTTGTGGTCTTCCGGTTGATTACGATTGCCAGAATCATACCGAGAAGATAGTTCAGGAAGGTTGCAAATACTGCCCATACCAGAGTCCATGCCAGTACAGACCAGAAAGTCTTGCCAATGGAGTTGCCCATGCCAAGAACTGTTGCAAAGTTCTTAAATCCAACCCAGTTGAAGATCGTCAGCCGGTCATCCACCTTGCTGTAGCTGGTAAATGCCATACAGATCATGAATACCAGAGGAAGAATCGTGAACACCAGAATACCTGCCAGAGGAGGCGTCAGCAGTGTCCAGTGAAGCTTTCTGTTCAGCAGCTCCGCGATATCCTCTTTCAGGGTTTTGATATGTTTTCCTTCTTTTGCAAGACACTCCACCTCGTAGGCGCTCTTCATGTTCGCACGCCATACGACAATAAATCCCAGTGTCACAAAAATCGTTGCCACGCCATAGAGCAGAAACAGAATCGTCATGTCTCCGCCGGAATACTCATAGACTCCCTTTGCCTCATTCCACACTTCCACTTTCTCCTGACCGCCGAGTGTGATCAGATGATAGAGGCAGTTGAATCCGTTCTGAATCATAAACCAGAGATAACCGATCTCCGCTGCAAGGTAGAGCAGACCCTTTAACACCTGTTTATGGGCGATACTTCCGAAACCCATGATCAGCATGGAAAGTTTCGTCGCAGCATTTCCGTTTTTGACTGCTGCACTGACTGCATAAGGTGTATCAAATTCTTTGACACGCTTTTGAAAGATAGCCATGCTTTTTTCCTTTCCGAACAACAGGCATTGCCAAAATGGAATGTCTGACAATGCCTGTAATCTCACGTAGTGTATTTTCTATTGTTTTTAAATTATTTGTTCGACATATTGCTTACTCTACTACAGAGCTGTTCAGGCTGGTGTTCAGCTGCTCCGTCTTCTCTACTGCGTTCTCATGAGTAACCTCTTTGCTTACCAGAGATTTACCAAAGTTCTCAGCAGGAGTCCAGTAGTTGTCCATAGCCTTTACGAACGGCTGGATAATGGAAGTATTGTCAAAGGTGTTGTTCTGTGCGGTTACAAGAACATCCGATGCGATATCCGGATCTGCAAGCAGCTCGGTGTTGCAGGGGATTACGCTTCTCAGTTCATAATGAGCTTTCTGCGCTTCTGCGCTTCCCAGGTAGCTTGCCAGCGCAACTGCAACCTGCGGATATTCGCAGTTCGGGTTTACGCCGATCGCCTTAGAACCTGCGAAGGATTTCAGCTGTTTCTCCTCGCCGTTGATGGTGATGCAGGGAAGCTGTGCTACGCCGTAGTTCTCGCCCAATGCCTCAGCTACGCTGCTTGCATCCCAGGAACCGGAGAACATTGCGCTTACGGAACCATCACGCAGACCGGAAAGTCCGGATCCGTCAGCATCAGATACAAAATTCGGATTTGCAACCAAGTCTACCAGATAATCCGTTACCTGCTGTGCCTTCTCGCCGGAGAAGTCAATGCCTGCTGCCTCATCTGTTCCGTCCTCACCAAACAGAGTACATCCGTTTGCTACATAGAAGGAAGCAATATACCAGGAGTTCGTGATCGGGAAGGATACTTTTCCTTTGGAAAGCATGGTATCCAGGTTCTTGATATCGTCCTCAGAGAAGACGGATTTGTCATAGAACATAAACCAGGTATTTGTGGTAAACGGAACACCGTAGATGCTGCCGTCTACAGATACGGAATCAACGATTGCCTGAGAATTGGTGTTCTTTACAGCCTCAGCAGTCTGTCCGCCCAGTTTTGCGATACCGTTTGCGGAGATCAGAGCAGTCAGGTTGTCGTTTGCAAACATATATACATCCGCTGCGCCCTCAACGTCCTGTGTAACGGTGGATTTTGCATCACCTTCTGCGCAAACGCCATACTCGAAGGTCAGGTCCCAGTTCGGATGAGCTGCGTTGAACTGTTCGCACATAGTCTGCAGCCATTGGCCGCTGTCAGCGGACTGATCCTCTGACGGTGCCCATACAGTCAGAGTTGTTGTAATTGCCTCTTCCTCTGTTGAAGCGGAAGAATCCTCTGCTGCGGATGCATCACCGGTGCTCTCAGCTACACTTGCATCGGAAGTGCTTGCTGCAGAGGAGCTGTTTCCTGCAGAAGAAGCATTGTCGTTGCTGCCGCACGCGGCGAGCATACCAACTGCCATTGTTGCAGTCAGCATAAGAGAAACCACTTTTCTTTTCATTTCAATATCCTCCTTATTTTGTCTCACATGGATTTATGTAAGTATCTCTCGTCTTTCTGGTTTTTATTATAACAGTGAAAAAGATTTGTTAAAATATCAAGAATCTATGATTCGTGTTGAGTTTCTACGAAGGTGAAAATCAACATAAAAGAAGCATGGAAATACCCGGTCTTCTCCTCCCGGCTGCATTCTCTTCCAGAGAAAACGCAAAAGGCCTGTATGCTTTTGTATACAGACCTTTCCTTTTCTCACTGTTTTTCCCTTTGTTCCTGTACTTCCCTGAGGATTTCTCTGCCGCCTCCGTCATACCATTTTTCCACGAAATCGTCGAATGCGGTGATGTCTTCCTCCCCACGGATAATCTTCAGAAAAGTTTCTGTCTCCAGTTCTTCCAGATCATACCAGTATTCCTCCATGGCACCCGTTGTCATGGGATAGAAGACAGATATCTGGGACAGATTTGCGTTCTGCAGCAGTGCACACGCAGTGATGCGGGACTGATATCCGCTCCAGCTTTCTGCCGTGGCATCCTGAGGATCCTCCAGATATTTTTTGCACACCCGATAGTAGGACCGCTCCAGCAGTTCCAATTCTTCCCAGGGCTTCTCGCCGCTTAAGGCCCCGGAAAGATTCTCATAGCAAATCTCCAGTGCCTGATTGTAATCCACATTGATCGCAAGAGGCCGGGCGGTCGGATCCACATTTTCCCGGTAGTACCGCTCAAATTCACCGTTCGGATCATCATAGGTGTATCTCATATAATCAAACATTACAGACAGAATCTTCATCACCACTTCCGGATGTTCGTAGTCTTTGCGCACCACCACATAGTTCCCCGTCATTTTCTGATGGCAGTAGCTGACGCTTCCATCCTCCCCGGTCGCGATCAGATATGGCTGCCAGTCCACTTCATGGCATTTCCACAGTGGGTTGTTCGGCGCCCACCAGGGGCCAAAAAAGATTCCGCAGCTGCCATTCACCACCAGGTCGGCGATATCATCGGACGTGCGGATCAGAAAATCCGGATCCAGAATTCCCTCCTGATACATTTCTGCCAGATGAGAAAGCGCGTCCCGCACCTTCGGACTGACCGATCCGTAGGAAATCGTGCCATCCTCCGACAGAAGCCATCTGCCGGGATAGGCATCATAGGAGGCAAAAACCAGATCCATACCGTATTCCGAGGCAACGCCGGTACCGCCGAACAGTTCCGTGCTGCAGGCCAGGCCGATATTCCCGCCTGCGGCATTTCCCGGATTTTCTTTTGCAAACGCGGCGGCAATCTCTTCTACATCCGCGATTGTCTCCGGCTCCTGAAGTCCAAGCTGATCCAGCCAGTCTTTCCGTACCCATACCAGATTCGGTCCATCAGAAATATTCGTCTCCGGGAGGGCCATCAGTTTTCCGTCAAAGGTACAGCTCTGGAAAATATCCTCACCGTAGCTTTTGTAGATCTCCTTAATTCTGCTGCTGGCACAATTCTCATAAGCCTCTGTCAGATCAGCGAGCATGCCCCGCTCCTGCATGTCATACATGGTCTTCTGATCCACGACCATGACATCCGACAGTTTTCCGGTCGCCACCATCGTGGAGATACCTGCCGTGTAGGCATCTCCGCTATTCTCAAAGACATCTTTATTCTGCGCGTTGATTACCTCGAGAATCAGACGAGTGTATGCATTATCCTCATAGGTATCGCCCTCCGGCAGATTCGAATTATTTTCAGCTGTCATCTTGGCCAGCGTATAGGTCACTGTTTCAGGATACCGGCCATACGGCGTGGTCTTTGGATCCCCTGCGAAATCCTCTGCCTTCTCATAATCCGATGTCGTACTGTTTTTCTCTCCGGACACGGTCTCCTTCTCTCCCGTGCCGTCGCTACATGCCATAAGAGCACAGGAAATCAGCACGATCACTGCCACAAGCACCGGTAAGCTGCTATTTCTTCGTCTTCTCATTCCATTTCCTCATTCCCGCAAAAGTTCCAGAACTGTTTTCAGGTTCGTTTAACCGCAGGAAAACGCACGGTCATCCGGGTACCTTTTCCTTCCTCGCTTTGCACAGACAGTCCATAAGCCTCCCCGTACTGCAGCTGAATCCGTGAATTTACGTTCCTCACCCCGTATCCGCTGCTCTTACTCGATAAAATCTCCCGCGCTTTTTCCGGCGGCATGCCCACACCGTTATCTTCCACAGACAAAACCACATCATTCCCTTCCAGATGACCGGAAAGTGTAATTCTTCCCCGGCCGCTCCGCATTCTGTCGATCCCATGGACAATCGCATTTTCTGCCAGAGGCTGCAGAATCAGATTCAGCGTCTCCAGATCCAGAATCTCTTCCGATACTTCGGTAACCACTTCAAAGCTGTAGTCATGAAACATCTCCTGAATTTCCAGATAAGCGCGGACATTATCCAGCTCTTCGCGGATCGACATGACATTTTTTCCTTTATTGAGAGAAGTCCGGTAATAGCGCGACAGCGCCAGTGTCGCTCTGCTGATGTCATCCGCCCCCTTCTCCAGCGCCTTCCAGTTGATCAGCGACAAAGAATTGTAGAGAAAATGCGGATTGATCTGCGCCCGCAGCGCTGTCATCTCATACTGTTTCTGCCGGATTCGGCTCTCATAGACCTCCTGAATCAGCTGCCGTATCTTTGCGAGCATATGATTGAAACCCCGGGTCAGATCACCGATTTCATCCTGCTCCGAAACGGGCAGCTCTGCCTCCAGATTTCCCTCTTCCACCTCGATCATCACATGGGACAGATTCTGTATCCGCACAGACATATTTCCCGCAAAAAGCATGATCGTCAGAAAAGACAGGACAGCGCAGATGACCCAGATGAAAAGCACCAGGAGCAAGACAGGCTGCATGGGACTGACCATCTGATTCTTCGGCATATAACATCCCACCTGCCAGCCATTCTCCAGAAGTTCATGTTCCATCGTCACATACCCGGAGGATTCCTTCTCTTTTTCTTCCAGAAATGTTTCAAAACTGATGCCGGAATCCCGGTTTTTGACATTCCGGATGTTCTCATACATCAGTTCCTCCCCGTCGTAGACAAAAAGGCCGCAGTCTCCATCCATCGACAGTTCCATCGAGTCAAACAGTTTTATCCCGTCCAGCGCAATGTAGAGCACGCCTCCCTGACCCCCGTCCAGATAAGGCATGGAACGCACCAGGCTCACCAGTTTCTTTTCCTTATTCACATACCAGTGGATGGCATTATCCGTCAGATCCGCCCACGGATCCCCTGCCACCTCCTCTATGGAACGCAGATACTCTCCATGGGGAATCACGGAACCTCTCACATAAACCGTTGTCTGAATCACGTCCGGATAAAAATAGCCGAGAGAATCCATCAGCGGATCAAACTCCTTGACGATTCTCTCATAAGCATCATAGCTGTTCTGATTTTCACTTTTCACGATCCGCACGATGGTCTGATTAAACGCCAGGTAGTCCGACATACTCTGATAAAGCGCAAGCTTGGTATCCAGCGCATCCGCTGTCTGCTGAAAAGCTCCCTGAAGGTTTTTGATTTCCCGTTCCATCAGAACATTGCGAATCTGCGTGTAAAAAATGGTAAACATGATGCACATAGGCAAAAGTCCGGTAATCAGGTACACAGCCACCAGTTTACTGTGTACCTTCATATCTGAAAATCGTTTCTTAATCCCTGCCCAAACTGTCATATCCTTCCCCCTGATCCCGGTATTTCTGCGGGCTGATGCCATAGCACTCCCGGAAGCTCTGACAGAAATAGGACACATTGGAGAAACCGCATTTCTGGCAGATTCCACCGATCTTTTCATTCGTATTTTCCAGCATCTCACGGGCTTTTTCCATGCGGAAATTCTTCAGATACCGGCTCAGATTCTCCCCGGTCTCTTTTTTGAAAACACTGCTCAGATAATTTGGCGTCATTCCCACTTCCCTGGCCATCTGGTCAACTCCCAGATTCATATTGGAATAATTGGCACGAATATACTGCTTGATCTGTTCTACTTCTTTTCGTTTGGATACCTTGCCGTCTGCCGTGAAGATCTTCTCCAGGCGGGCAATCCCGGCGCGGACTGCACGAATCACACCGTTCATATCGTTGCTGCGGTAAAGCTGATCGATTTCCCGGTCCAGCTCCCGCTCGTCCGTATCTTCCAGATTATCGTAAATCTCTTTTAACAAATTGGAAAACATGAACTTGATATAGACCTGGGAAAATACGGTCTGATGTTCATACCGCTCACAGAACTGATCAAAATGCTCTTTCAGGCTCTCAATATCCTTCATCCGGATATCCTGCTGGATCTGATGAATCAGAATCTCCGCATCCACCTGCACATAGATCTCTGACTGTTCTTCCCGAAACGGAAGAAACACGTGGGTGCCTGTATGATAAAACTTCTGTTCCATCATCTGTTCGGTCTGCGCGAAATAGAAGGAAAGTTCTTTGTTCTCTTTCTGCATATCCTCAGAGATCGCCAGAAAACACTCCCAGCCAAACTTTTCTTTGAGATAAAAGAACAGCTTTCGTCCCAGTGCCTCCCAGCCGCCCGGCGCGTCCTGCGCAAAGAGCAGCAGTGACTGGGAGGAGTTCAGATTCAGGTACTGGAATTTCATGTTCAGAAATTCCCGAATCTGCTTCAGCGTCTCAGCATCCACCTGCTCAAAGCAGTTGTCATTGCATTCCATGAGCATCATGCGGTGGTAAGCCCGGACAAAATCAAGATCCAGAATCCCCTGTGTCTTGTCTGTAAGGCTTGCCCTGCTCTGGCCGTTCACCATCAGATACAGGATATGCTCTTTCAGGAAGCTGATGCTCTCATCCTTTCTCTTTTCCTCCATATGGCTGTGATCCAGCCGTTCCACAATCTTACGGATCACCTTTTCAAATTCATCCGGGTTCACCGGCTTTAGGATGTAAGCCGAAACGCCGTAGGAGATCGCTTTTTTCGCATAGGAAAACTCGTCATAGCCGCTGAAAATCACCGTCTCCAGCGCCGGATACTTCTCATGTACCCGGGATAGCAGTTCGATTCCGTCCATGAAAGGCATATTGATGTCCGTGAGCAGGATATCAACGCTCTGCTGCTCCATCACCTCCAGCGCCTCTTCCCCATTGGATGCTTCCAGGAGCGTGTCATGGATGCCCATTCTCCCGAGCAGCATCCGGATTCCTTTCCGCTCCACGATCTCGTCATCTACAATCAAATAGGTATACATTCTTTCTCCCCGTTTTTCTTTCTCAGACTGCTTTTTTGTTCCGATTAATGCATCGAAATGGCTTCCTCTGTCTCCCCCTCTGTCACGGGCGCATTTCGATCCGCCGGGGTGATGCTCATAAGCTCCATCAGGCGGTGATCAAAATTGTGCCGTACTTCGCAGCAGACATCAAAAATCATCGTCTCCTCACCGGACGGACTGCACGCAGGCCATTTCGGAATGGACGGAATCTCCGGACTGCCGTAGCGGGCAAAATTCACCCACACACTGCACAGCTTCTCCTGCAGACGATCCGTAACACCCGGCACATTGCAGATCGGTACACGGTCAATGTTGTGGAAGACAAAGGGAATCTCCGAGCAGTGCCATGCCGCTTTTCCGCCGTCAAACGGGAACTCAAACGCAAACAGATACGAATACGTCGGTGCTTCCGGACATACCGCCTTTTTGGCAATAAACTGCATCGTCGGAATGCGGAACCGGTCATCCAGACTCCACAGGTCTGCCAGAGGCTTGTCCGGATATGCTTTTTCAAACTCTTCCGCGAGCGCTTTCGTTCCGTCGTGGTACTTTCTCTCAAGAAATGCCATCGTCTCTTCCCGGTCCATCTCATGCTTGCCCGGAACCACCGCTCCGAAATCCATCTCACCAAATACGGTTCCGGCAATCACCGGGATCCGTTTTGCCATATCAGAAAATCCCACAGTCAGAGGATTTCCAAGAAAAAATTCGTTCTGAATCGGTCCAAGGCCCACGTAGCCTCCTTTTTCGGCAATTGCCGGAGCACTCTTCTGATAGGCGGACACCAGCTCCGGATAGGGAATCGTCTCCAGACGCTCCACTTCCGTCTCTGCAAGACCCAGGTTGGAAAGCATGGCTTTTACCAGCTCACCGTCATCTGCAGCTCCCTTTTCATAAATCTTCGCGTTATAGATCCCGCTCTCAATGATTCCTTTGTGAAACAGTCCTTCCGCCAACGGCGTATTCATAAGCGTCGCCACCTTCATACCGCCGCCGGACTGACCAAACAATGTCACATTTTCCGGATCCCCGCCAAAAGCTGCAATATTTTCATGAATCCACTGAAGCGCCGCCACCAGATCTGCATTTCCCGCATTTCCGGAATTGGCATACTGCTCCCCAAAGGGAGACAGATCCAGATACCCCAGGATATTCAGGCGATGATTCACCGTCACGACCACCACATCGCCGAATTCGCTGAGATGATCTCCTTCATAGGCCACGTGTTCAATGGAGGAACCCGCAAAAAATCCGCCGCCGTGCAGCCATACCATCACAGGCTTTTTCGCCTGCTCGTCCAGGCTCTGTGTCCAGATGTTCAGATACTGGCAGTTCTCATCCTGCGGCCAGTACCGATGCGGGATCAGCACCTCGATGCTGGGCGTATCCTGCTCCATCAGAGGGCACACATAGCCGTAAGCCAGCGCATTTTTGATCCCTTTCCAGGGCTTCACAGGCTGCGGCATATGAAAGCGTTCTGCGTCCGCATATTGAATTCCATGAAAAGCGTATGTTGTATCCGTCTGAAATCCCCGGATCAGTCCTGCCCTGGTCTGAACCACCGGATCTGTTTTCGTACAGTTAAAATATTTTCCCATAAGATAATCCCCTTCCTTTCTGGCTACTCACTGCTTTTTCAGTATACCATGAAATACGGGATTTGTAATGTTTTACCGGAAGGAAATTTTATGCTGTTGAAATACGGACGCCATGCAGAAAATAGATCTCGGCGCAGACGCACTCTTACTCCTCCTACTGTTTTCCTTATCTCTCCAGTACCTGCAGAATCCGGTGAATCTCCCGGCAGTTTTCCGGCAGGGGTTTTGTTCTTTTGGGCGACTGTTCGGTACAGATATAGATACTGTCCATTCCAACAGCTGATGCCCCGTGGCAGTCTGCCTGATCATCATTTCCTGTCATAACTGATTCCACGGGGGACAAATGGTAGCTCTCCAGCAGCATCCGGTAAAACTCCGGATCCGGCTTTTTCACCCCGGCATCGGAGGACAGCAGGATTCCGTCCAGTTTCTGATCCAGACCCAGCATCCGGATCTCCGGCGCGGTGAAAAGTGCCTGGGCATTGGAGAGAAGATATGCCTTTTTCCCGGCTGCGTGAATCGCATCCAAAAGCTCTGCTGTTCCCTCAAACAGTGTCAGACGTTCCAGTGAAATCGCACGAAAGATCCGGGCGGTGTCCGCAATCTCCTCATCGCTGACGCAAACCCCTTTTTCCTCATACATCTGACGAAAAACTTCCCCGATCTGAATTTCCGGCGCGCCGCTTTCTCTTCCGCATCTGTTCAGTGCTTCCTTCTCTTTTTCCCGAACCAGTTCATGGTATCGTTTTTTCATCTCCCGGTGTTCGTAGGAAGCTCCCTTCATTCCATAAAAACAGGCCATCTTTTTCCACAGATACGCTTTCTGCTCATTTGTATGAATATCCACAAGCGTTCCATAAAGGTCAAAAATATAATTCTGATGCATTTTTCCGTCATTCCTTTCTGTCCACATACCAACGATTCTATCATGTACAGGGTGGATCAACAAGATGAAGTATGTCTCATTTCAGATCAAAGAACATCTGATACCGGTGGTATTTTGCACAGTTTTCGATCCGGCAGCAGAAGTTATCCACCTCCTGCGCAAGATAATCCTCCATACCCGGAAACGCATCGCCGCTGCGCCGGCACAAATTTCCAATCAGCACCCGGACTGTCCCGGAGAGGGATTCCGCTCCGGATCGAAGGATTTTTTCACTCCACATCTGCATTTCCTGCTCCGTACCACTATGATCTGTCAGCTTTTTCCCAAGAATCAGGTGAAGCAATACGCTTTGCAGTACAATCTGACACAGATTGTCAAACTGCTCCTCATAATCAGAGGAATACCGTTTCAGAACATCGATCACATAATCCTCCGGAAAACCGGACAGAAATGCCTGCTCTATCTGAATACATCTGAGATATTCCAGGATTTTGTTTACCCCGGACAGTTCTGAGAGATCGGCAAGAACCGGATAATCCAGCAAAAGAATGGAATTCGTTGGATCAAATTCCGGATCGTAACAGCGAAAAAACGCCGGCATTCCTTTCTGTATCGTTTCTTCCAGAGCCCGGTTTCCATAGGTGCAGAAGTCCTTTAGAATCAGATGATATCTTCCAGCGGCCTCTTCCGTTTTTTCCTTCAGACGCGCGCAGCCAATCCGATAAGCCTCATCCACGGAAACTGCCCCTGCCTCTCCAGGAGATGCCGTTTCCTGATACTCCCTTAGCGCATACAACACAGCTTCCATCAACCGCTCTGCCGTCTCATAGGAAACCGAGGTACTTTCCCCTCTCGTATACCTGTGTGCCAGTTTCTGCATCAGGTCAAAGAGTACACCGGGATTCTCATCCCAATAATTCGTGCAGGATTTCATAATAGAGTTCACTGTTCCACCCCTCCTCTTCTGAAAACTGATCATATTCTCCGCAGCCTTCACTTACTTCATATCCACTGTAGCCTTCACGGATCGCCCGCGCAAACCGTTCCAGACAGGTTCCTCCCAACAGTTCCAGTGATCCATAGCAGACCCGGTCAAACTGTTCCCGCATAAAATTCAGCAGTTCTGCATCCGTAAGCTGTTCTGCCGCCTCATTCTTGTACTGAAAAAAGAGATCCTGCAGCTCCGCTGCCGTCTGTACAAAATCATCCGCCTGGATATACGGTGAATCGCAGAACATCCTCAGGATCTCCGGAAGGATTCCTTCCCCAAACTCAACCCTCCGGTGTTTCTTCTGTGCTTCGATCCGGCTTTCCGAAAGCATTCTGGCATCCTCAACACTCAGAACAATCCCGTACTTTTCCGTTGTCCGGTTGCACTCCATCAGCTGCTGCACATCCTTCTCCCTCGCAGCAGTCGAAATCAAATCAAAAATATCCTTCTTTTCCTCCAACGCAAAAACCTCCCTGACTTTTTGTGTACCACCTGAATTGTGACGCCTGGTAATTTTAGCACCAGAGGATTGTTATTACAACTCTTGAAGAAAACGCCATTTTGTGGTAATATAAATATATCAAAAAAGAGAATTTATTTAAAAACAGCAGCAGCAGGAAAAAGAAACTATGCAAATTTACTTGCGAAAGACTTCTTTCCCGGATGCTGCTGTTTTGAATGATGATCACATTTTATCGGGTAACTCTTGCAGTAAAAAGGAAAATTTTGATATGTTGAAAGTATATGGAACCGGCATCTGCCGTGACTGTCTTGCCATGAATGTGATCTTTGAGGAGCGCCAGATCCCCTGCGAATATATTTCCATCACTCACAATACACGTATAAAAAAGATCAGATCATCAAATGATCCGCACCGGTTCCTGTGCCATATCTTTTTGATGATCTGATCTTTTTTTATCTCTCGTCCAGCATCTTCTTTACCAGACGTATATACTCCGGATCTGTTCCGCAGCATCCGCCGATGACACCGGCACCTGCCTCCACCAGCACTTTCATGTGTGCGGCAAATGTGGGGGCATCCATGCTGTAGATCGCCTCCCCGGTCGGTGTGATGGTCGGAAGCCCAGCATTTGGCTTCGCGATGACCGGAATCCGCGCTGCTCTTGCCATGGAGGCTACCACCGACTCCAACTGATCCGGTCCCACCGAGCAGTTCAGCCCGACGGCCGAAGCGCCCATCTCCTGAAGCGTTTCCACTGCTTCCACTGCATTTCCCCCGAATAATGCGGAGCCGTCTGCCTCCAGCGTCAGGGAACACATCAGCGGCAGATCGCAGACGGAAGACGCAGCATCCAGAAAGACACATGTCTCGTCCACGCTCAGCATCGTTTCCGCCCCCAGAAGATCCACACCCGCGTTCGCAAGCGCCTTTGCCTGTTCCGCATAGGCGTCAAAAAGCTCTTCGTAGGTCAGTTCCCCTTTGGGCTGCATCATCTTTCCCACAGTGGAAAGGTCTCCTGCGATCAGCGTTTTTGTCCCAGCCACCGCTTCTTTTGTCAATGCCACCAGACGTGTGTTGAGTTCCTTCACCTCCGACTGGCGTCCGAAGTTCGCCAGACTGATCCTGTTTGCCGCAAAGGTCGGCGCATATACGATCTGGCTTCCCGCCTTCGCATACGCTCTCTGCAGTCCGATCACAATCTCCGGATGTTCCAGAGCCCACACTTCCGTGCTGACTCCTTTTGGCATTCCCGCCTTTGTCAGATTGGAACCGGTTGCGCCGTCCAGCAGAATAATTCCCTGTGCGGCAAGCTGCTCAAATTCTTTTTTTGTCATCTTCTTCTCCATTCTGCCCTGTGTAGCTGCAGCAGGTCCGCACTACTGACAAGTTCAGGCTGTATCTCTGTTCTCCCGGGGGCGCCGCCATCCGCCTCTTACTCTTCCCCGGTGCTGTCTGTGGAAGCATCCTCCGCTGATGCGTCATCTTCTGCTGTATCGTCTTCTGTCGCAGCATCCTCTGTTGTGGAGTCACTGCTTGCGGAATCTACTGTGATAGTGTAGATGTCCATATCTGTCACTTTCAGTTCATCCCAGTTGGAAGCAACTTTGATATCGCTTCCCTCCAGCCACTGATCCAGCAGATCATTGAAGGCATCAGACTGGCGATCCGATACGATCGAATCTTTCTCACTCTGTGTTGCATCCTCATCATAAACAAGATCCATACGGACTACATAATAAGCGTCCTCGCCCTCAACGATACCGTCGTAGATCTCTCCATCACTTGTCAGTCCTCTGGCAGCTTCCTCCAGTTTCTCATCCAGTCCGGTATCCTCTTCTTCCGCCTCAGAACCGGTACTGAAAGTAGAGGAAGAATAGGTCAGGTAGACAACGGAATCGGAAGAGCTGTCATCCTCTTCGGAAGCCTCTGACTCCTCTGTATCCTCCGTGCTCTTGTTTTCTTCATTCAGCTCATCGTTCAGCTCTTTTCGAAGCTCAGAAAACTCTGCCGTGGCCGGATCCTCTGCTGCATTTAATTTATCCAGGAATCTCTGTGCGATCTCTTTTTTCTCCGCTTTTTCCTCATCCGTCAGTTCGATCGTATTGCCATCCTCATCGGTCTCGGTGCCTGCAGTAGAAACTTTGACATAACTGATGGTAGACTGCTGAGCTACCGCATCCGATACCTCCGTATCCACATCGGCAATCATGGGATCATACATCCTTGCCTGGTAAAGATACAGAAGAATCGCATCCTGAATATCATCTGCGGATGCATACAGTTTATCCATCACTTCCTGTCCATTCTTCTCCACAAATGCCTCTGCAGCTTCCTTTGCCTGCTCTGCCTCCTCATCGGTAATGATTACACCATACTCACTGGCATGCTGACGCATGAGAACAAGTTTCTCGATCGTCTCCAGTGCCTGCGCTTTGGTAGAATCCCCGTTTGTAGTTCCGTCGTCGTTCACTGCATCATACAGTTCTGTCGGCATCTCCATACCGTACATGGAATAAAACTGGGAATAATAACTGTAAGTACTTCCCTGCTGGTATCTCAGCATGAAACTTGCCTCTCCAAGCGAAATCTCCTCATCATTGATTGTGATCGCCGTTTTCGTCCCATCTAATTTGCCGCAGCCGGTCATACCGCCGGCCAACATTGAAATCGCCAGAACACCGCAGGCGATTTTTGTCTTAACGCTTTTCATGATATCCTCCTCGTATCTATTGTATTTACTGTCACTGATTTTTCAATTATACTCTTTTTTGTGCATAAGAGCAACTTTTTTTCACTCTTTCCTGAATCCCTTCACACGAATTTCACATTTTCCCTGCGTCAGGCGCGCCGATTTTCGTCCGGAAGGATCAGCGCGTGAAGCGCCTCTGTCACCTCTCTGGTACGAGGCAGAATCTGCAGCACCTCCCGCGGTGTTTTTCTCCTCGGCGTGTAAATAAAATACGGAGGATTCTCCATCTGGAATTTCAGTTCCTCCCGGAATTTCATCAGAAGACCGGGAATGCCTGCCACATCCAGTTTTGCCTTCTCATGCATCGTGATCCGTACTGATTCCCCCATCTGTTTGATTTCTGTGATGTCGGTACTGTGGGCAAGCGCCTTTAGCTCCGCAACGGCCAGCAGATTCCGGACATTCTTCGGCGGTTCCCCGAAACGGTCCATCAGCTCCTCCAGCATATCCTCATACTCTTCCTTATTTTCAATCGCCGCGATCCGCTTGTAGGTATCCAGCTTCAATGCCTCATTGCTGATATAGGAATCCGGGATAAAGGCATCCACCGACAGATCAATCGTCGTCTCGAAATTCTCCTGCACCTGAATGCCTTTCGCCTCTTTGACGGCTTCACTCAACATCTTGCAGTAAAGATCATAACCGACAGACTCCATATGGCCGGACTGCTCCGCGCCCAGCAGATTGCCCGCGCCGCGAATTTCCAGATCCCGCATGGCAATCTTAAATCCGCTGCCCATCTCTGTAAATTCCCGGATGGCGTGGAGACGCTTTTCCGCTACCTCTTTTAGCATCTTATTTCTCCGATACATAAGAAAGGCATAGGCGGTCCGGTTGGATCTGCCCACGCGGCCCCGCAGCTGATACAGCTGGGAGAGTCCCATCTGATCGGAATCGTGGATAATCATCGTATTCACATTGGAAATATCAAGTCCGGTCTCAATGATCGTGGTCGATACCAGTACATCGATCTCCCCGTTGATAAAGCCGTACATGATCTTTTCCAGCTCCCGCTCCTTCATCTGGCCGTGAGCAAACGCCACATTGGCATCGGGTACCAGCTTCGCAATGGTGTTGGTCATCTCCACGATGGTCTGGACACGATTGTACACATAATATACCTGACCGCCCCGGGCAAGCTCACGGTTGATCGCCTCCCGAACCATTTCCTCATTGTACTCACAGACAAAGGTCTGAATCGGCACACGGTCCTGGGGGGCCTCCTCAAGCACGCTCATATCCCGGATTCCGATCAGGCTCATATGCATCGTCCTTGGAATCGGGGTCGCCGTCAAGGTCAGCACATCTACATTTTTCTGCAGCTGCTTGATCTTTTCCTTATGTGTAACCCCAAAGCGCTGCTCCTCATCCACGATGAGCAGTCCCAGATCCTTAAACTGTACATCCCGGGAAAGTACTCTGTGAGTGCCGATCACAATGTCTACCAGCCCTTTTTTCAGATCTTCCAGCGTCTTTTTCTGCTCCGCACTTGTGCGGAAACGGCAGAGCAGATCCACACGCACCGGGAACTCCTTCATTCGTTCCACAAATGTATTGTAATGCTGCTGCGCCAGGATCGTGGTAGGAACCAGATAGACCACCTGCTTATTCTCCTGCACTGCCTTGAATGCCGCACGGATGGCCACTTCCGTCTTTCCGTAGCCCACGTCTCCGCAGATGAGACGGTCCATAATCTTTTTGCTTTCCATATCCCGCTTGGTCGCCTCGATGGCAGAAAGCTGATCCTCCGTCTCCTCAAAGGGAAACATCTCCTCAAATTCCTTCTGCCACACCGTATCCGGCCCATACTGATATCCTTCTGTTGCCTGGCGCTCGGCATATAATTTCACCAGATCCCTGGCAATGTTTTTGACGGCGCCCCGCACCCGGGTCTTTGTCTTCTTCCACTCCTGACCGCCCAGCCTGTTGAGCTTTGGCGTCTTTGCCGCATCTGCTGAGGCATATTTCTGCAGCGAATCCAGCTGCGTGGCAAGCACGTACAGACTGCTCCCGCCGGAATATTCAATCTTCACATAGTCTCTGGTGACATGATCCATCTCGATCTTCTCGATGCCTTTGTAAATACCAAGACCGTGATTTTCATGCACCACATAGTCCCCGATGGACAGTTCCGCAAAGCTCTGAATCTTCTGACCCGAATACCGGGACTTTTTCCGCGCCTTTTTCTTTTCTCTGCCGAAAATGTCTGACTCTGTAATGAGGACAAATTTTTGCATAGGATACTCAAAACCACGCCTTGCATTTCCATGGATCAGCATGATCTCGCCGGGTTTTAGCACCCGATCAGGATCTTCACTGTAAAAAGCCGGGATCTCCTCATCCTGCAGATCCTGCGAGAGTCTCTGGGCACGGGTGCGGGAGGGGCTGGTCAAAATCACCCGGTAACCTGTGCGGCGATAGGATTTCAGATCCTTCACAAGCAGCGGAAACTGATTGTTATAGGAATTGACTGATTTGACCGTCACAAAATACTGATCCCGGATATTCCAGTCTCCTTTCTTCGGGTCCATCAAAGATACCGCCACACAATTTCTGCGGTTCAGCAAACCGACCAGTTCCTCGGTACTGCACATCATCTTTGCCTGCCCCGGCAGCAGATACCCCTTTTCCAGACGATGCGTGGTACTCTCCCGGAATTCCATCAGCAGGGCATCGGCACACTCGACCAGTCGGTTTGGCTCATCGAGAAAGATCCGGCTGCCCTCCGGCAGATAGTCCAGGAAGGAAACCGTATCCGGATAAAAGTAGTGGAGGTACTGTTCCGCTCCCTGAAAATTCTCCCCTGCCTCAATCTGTTCGCAGGCTTCTTCCGCCGTATTGCGGACACGTGCGCCTTCCTCTGTGAGCATCTGTTCGCGGAATTTCGTACTTACCGCTTTTGCCTCTTTTCGGATGGCCTTCAGGCCTCTGGAAATAGCCTTCTCGGTGAGAATCATTTCGGATGCCGGATAAATCGTAATCTTTTCGAGATTTTCAATCGACCTCTGACTTTCCGCATCAAAACTGCGGATGGAATCCACCTCGTCCCCCCAGAGTTCAATCCGGATCGGATTTTCCTCTGTCAGAGGATAGATATCCAGAATACCGCCGCGCACGGAAAACTCTCCCGGGGACTCCACCTGAATACCGTGTTCATAGCCAAGACGCACCAGTTCTTTTTTCATGAAGTCCAGATCCAGTGTACTGTCATTCTGCAGCACAATGCAGTGCTCTTTGAATACCTGCAGCGGCAGAAGATAATCCATGCATCCGCCGACACTGGTGATCACCGTTCCCTTGCGGCGCGACAAAAGGGCAGAGATCACCTGGATCCTCTGCCTGGTCAGCAGATTTCCGTGAATATCTGCCTGGTAAAAAATCAAATCTTTCGCCGGATAATACATCACATCCGGATCATAAAGACGATAATCTTCAAACAATTC
>JALEOU010000055.1 GCA_022766945.1 Fusicatenibacter sp.
CGGAACAGCCCTGGTACGGGCAGATGACACTTCCAAGAGAATTATCTTTAAAGAATGGAAGATTGTATCAGAACCCGCTCCGGGAATTGGAAAACCTGAGACGGAATAAAGTTGTTCATGGGAAAGTTCTGTTTTCCGGCACGATTACGCTGGAAGGGGTAAAAGGTCGCAAGGTGGATATGGAGCTGATCATACGACCGGGTGATAAAGAAAATATATACAGGAAATTTGCAGTTCGTTTTGCACAGGATGAACAGTATCATACTTCTGTAAGTTTTCGGCCATATGAATCGGTTCTGAAAATTGACCGTAAGTTTTCCGGTTCCAGAAGAGCAATCATTCATCAGAGAAGAGCTCTTGTGAACACTAAAAACGGAGAACTGAAATTGAGATTGATACTGGACAGATTCAGTGCAGAGATTTTTGTCAATGATGGCGAACAGGTTATGACTGCAACTATGTATACAGAACAGTCTGCAGAAGGAATTTCTTTCTTTGCGGATGGTGAGGTGTGTATGGATGTGGTGAAATACGATCTGGAAACAGAGTGATGGAAGGATTTCTGACTGAAAGGTTTGAAAGAAAAATGAGGGAAAATTCTATTTTAGAACTTTAATAAAAATGTGTATTCGTTTTATATAGCTGCTGATACTTTCTAAATGATTATTTATGGAATTTTCCTTCTTTTGCTGATAATCCGGATGTCAGATTGAATGAAAAAAGAACGTTGGAATCAGAGAATGATTCGGGCGTTCTTTTTTTCTTTCATACATTTCCGGTAACCGGGGATAGGGGATAAGGATGGTGAGAAAAGGCAGATTATAAGGGGAAATTTCTGCAAAAATTTTGTCCTCCCGGGGGGCTTGCGGAGGTGCGAAAATACGGTTATAGTAATGGAAAATAAGACAGCAGAAATTACAGGTGAATGAAGAGGACTGTTTCTGTAAGTTTTGTGAGAAAAGGGGGAAGTGTTTATGCATATGGCGGATGCGCTTGCTGCACCTGCAGTTGCGGGGACGATGTATGTCTGTTCTGCGGCTGCGGCAGCTTATTCAATTAAGAAGGTTCGCGAAGAAGATGATGCGAAGAAAGTTCCGGTTATGGGGATTATGGGAGCATTTGTATTTGCAGCTCAGATGATCAATTTCACGATTCCGGGAACGGGCTCCAGCGGACATCTCTGCGGAGGCATGCTGCTTTCGGCGCTTCTTGGACCGTATGCCGGTTTTCTGACGATGATCGGAGTTTTGCTGATCCAGTGCCTTTTGTTTGCGGACGGAGGGCTTCTTGCGCTGGGATGCAACATATGGAATATGGCGTTTTATGGATGCTTTATAGGAGCACTTCTTATCTGGAAACCTCTTATGAGAAAAGGAATTACAAAAGGGAAGATTGTTCTGGCATCTGTTTTGGGATGTGTTATCACACTGCAGTTTGGTGCTTTTAGTGTAACTCTGGAAACACTGGCATCGGGAATTACAGAGCTTCCGTTTAAAACGTTTGTGATGACGATGCAGCCTATTCATCTGGCTATAGGATTTGTAGAGGGTCTGATTACGGCAGCTGTCCTTGTGTTTGTGTATGAATCAAGGCCGGAACTGCTGTACGGAAGCGGTGAGAATGAGAAAAAACAGGGACTTTTTTCTTTGAAAAAGACATTGGTGATACTGGCAGTTGTTTCTGTATTTATCGGAGGAATTCTTTCTCTGTTTGCATCTTCCCATCCGGATGGACTGGAATGGTCTATCGAGAAAATTACGGGTTCTGCAGAATTAGATAATAATGATGAAATTCACGAAGCAGCAGCTTCTGTGCAGGAGGTTACCGCATTGCTGCCGGATTATGCGTTCAAAAATTCGGAATCTGCAGCAGGAACTGCATTTTCCGGAATTATAGGCGGAGTTGTTGTGGTAATTGTCTGTGTGGCAGCATGTTATGTGTTTAAATTTTTCAGGAAGAAAAATGGTTGCGGAGAAAATATATGAGTAAAATCGGCAGTGCAATTTATGAGATTCATCATATAGATGCCATTGCAGCAAGAGACCAGTGGGTGAATAAGGTTCACCCACTGGTTAAACTTGTTTTAACTGTTTTTTATATTACGGTGGTGGTGTCTTTTCAGAAGTATGATGTGGCAGGCCTGTTGGGGATGGCGGTTTATCCTCTGGCGTTGTTTCTGCTGTCGGAGGTGTCTTTTGGAGATAGTTTGAAGCGTCTGAAGCTGGTTTTGCCGCTGGTGTGTTTTGTGGGAATTCTGAATCCGTTTTTGGACAGGAATTACGTGGAGATTGACGGAGTTGTTTTCAATGCGGGAATATTGTCTATGATTACGCTGATCATGAAGGGAGTGTTCAGTGTTTTTGCGTCTTATCTACTGATTGCTACGACATCCATCGAAAAGCTCTGTTATGCATTCCGTCTTCTTCATGTGCCGAAAATACTGGTGACGCAGATTCTGCTGACTTATCGGTATATTACGGTTCTTCTGGCGGAAGTGAACCGGGTGACACAGGCTTATGCCCTGCGGGCTCCGAACCAGAAAGGGATTCATTTTAAAGTATGGGGATCACTGACAGGACAGATTTTGCTGCGCAGCATGGACAGGGCCAATGTGGTATATGAGAGTATGAATTTGCGGGGGTATCACGGAGAATTTCAGTATGTGGGAGAGAAGATACGCCTGAGCTGGAAGGACGTATGTTACATGGTTATCTGGGGTGGAATATTTATATTGTTTCGAAATATTCCGGTGATTCCGGTAATCGGAAATGCTGTGGGAGGTTTGTTTTTATGAGTCATATACATATTGATGTGGAAAAGGTGAGTTTCGGGTACGAAAAAGGGAATGAAATTCTGAAAGATATTTCGTTTCATGCAGGTGAGGGTGATTCGATTGGGCTTGTGGGTGCGAACGGAGTTGGAAAATCGACTTTGCTGAAGCTTCTGGTAGGGCTGAATCCTGGCTTTGAGGGCAGTATCCGGGTGGAGGAAATTCCAGTACAAAAGGATATGCTGCCGAAAATACGGGAAAAGATCGGGTATGTCTTTCAGGATTCGGACAGTCAGCTTTTTATGTCCACAGCTTATGATGATATTGCTTTTGCACCGCGAAATTATGGGCTGCCGGATGCTGAGGTGAGAGTACGTGTGGAAAGAGCTCTGGAAATGACAGGAATCAGTTACCTGAGAGATAAGCAGATTTATAAGATGTCAGGGGGCGAGAAGAAGCTGGTGTCTATTGCCACCATTCTTTCCATGACGCCGGATATCATTCTGATGGATGAACCGTCCATAGCACTGGATCCCAGAAACAGGAGAAATTTGATTAAGATACTGAATTCTTTTGAACATCTGAAGATTATTGCATCCCATGACCTGGATATGATTCTGGACACGTGTGACCGGACAATTCTGATGGCGGATGGAAGGATTATCCGGGACGGAGATACGAAGGAGATTCTTTCGGATCAGGAACTTCTGGAGAAGTATGGTCTGGAACTGCCGCTTTGTATGCATAATTCCGTGCGTTGACTGTCTCGGGATTTCCATGCATGATTGCATGGAAACACCTCGCGGGATATTACCAGTGAACAGTAATTGCAGAAAAAATAATTTTAGATGGGTGTTGTTTCGTGTTGAGGAAAAAGGTATAATAATATCAGTAATAGTTTCAACAGAGTAATAAAGTCTGAACAGAAAAAGAGGTTGAAGTATGAGTTATTGCTTTTCCGGAAGAGTGCGCTACAGTGAAATCGGAGAGAATGGATGTCTGACATTGCCGGGAATTCTGGACTATTTCCAGGACTGCAGTACATTTCATTCCGAAGCGGTTCATCAGGGAATGGAAAGGCTGAAGGGAAGAAACAGGATCTGGGTTTTGTCATCATGGCAGGTAGTAGTGGATCGGTATCCGAAGCTTGGGGAGGAAATCGTAACGGCAACCTGGCCATATGATTTCAGAGGATTTATGGGAATGCGTAATTTTACCATGAAGACGACGGAAGGGGAAAGTCTTTCTTATGCGAATACATGCTGGACACATCTGGATACGGAGAAAGGAATTCCGGCGAAACTGACGGAAGAGGATGTAGCGGGATATGTAAGTGAAGAAAAACTTGATATGGATTACGCACCAAGGAAAATTAAGCTTCCTTCCGGGTTTATGAAGGAAGAAATGTTTACGGTACAGAAGCATCATCTGGATACGAATCATCATGTGAATAACTGCCAGTATATTCGCATGGCAGAAGATTTTCTGCCGGAGGGATTTCGTGTGCGTCAGATGAGAGCGGAATATAAGAAACAGGCGAGACTGGGGGATGTAATCTGTCCGGAAGTCTGTGCGGAGGATGGCAGAATAACAGTGCTTCTGAATACGGAGAAGCAGGACACCTTTGCGGCAGTGGAGTTTGTTTCTTTTTAAGAAAAACAGTAACTGTTCAGCGGGGATTTTTGCCCGTAATTGAGAAGATACTGAACAGTTACGAAAAATAAATGAAAAGGAGAGCGAAATTATGCTGGAAAAACTGAAAGAGGAAGTGTACAGAGCGAACATGGATCTTCCGAAATACGGTCTGGTAACTTTTACCTGGGGAAATGTCAGCGGAATCGACAGAGAAAAGGGGCTTTTTGTTATTAAACCCAGTGGCGTGGATTATGACAAACTGAAACCGGAGGATATGGTAGTTGTGGATCTGCAGGGAAATAAGGTGGAGGGAGAGTATAATCCGTCTTCTGATACAGCTACACATGTTGTGCTGTATAATGCATTTCCAAATATCGGGGGAATTGTTCATACTCATTCTTCCTGGGCTACAAGCTGGGCACAGGCAGGACGTTCTATTCCATGTTATGGAACAACACATGCAGATTATATTTACGGAGAGGTTCCCTGTGTCAGAAATCTGACGAAGGAAGAGATTGAGGATGCTTACGAGAAGAATACCGGAATTCTGATTGCGGATTACTTTAAGGACAGGGATTATGAGGCGGTTCCGGCAGTTTTGTGCAAAAATCATGGACCGTTCACATGGGGGAAGGACGCTCATGAAGCAGTACATAATGCAGTTGTTCTGGAGGAAGTTGCCAAGATGGCTACCCGTTGTGAACAGATCAATCCGAATGTAAAGCCTGCACCACAGGAACTTCAGGATAAGCACTATTACAGAAAACATGGTGCGAATGCTTACTATGGACAGGCTAAGAAGTAACCAGTTATCCGAAAAAGCAGACAGAAGAGACAGAGCACAGTGATTCAGATGACGCTGGCTGTGAAGATACGGAAGAACTGTGATGGATCAGTGATAAAACCTGTGGAAGCAGTAGGGAATGCTTCTGCAGGTTTTTGTGATTAAAAGTCCCTTTTTATTTATGGTTATTTATGACAATGTCATATGAAATATTGAACGATAATGAGAATTTATTTTCCCTATTTTACAGGTTCTGTGTTATAATGTCTCAAGATATGCGAACATAAATTCGAATGATAGATACAGATAAGGAAAAACATAAATTTCAAGCATTTGAAAAGATTATCCGGAGGATTGTTTATGATTATATTAGGTAAGAAACAGGTTTTGACAGTGGTTAGAACTGTAGAATTTGGTGTATATCTTGCGGAAGATAAAAAGGCATCGGCAGAACAGCGTGTCCTTCTTCCCGGTAAGCAGGTTCCGGCAGGAACGAAGGAAGGCGACAGTCTGGAGGTTTTTATTTATAAAGATTCTAAGGATCGTCTGATTGCGACAACCAACGAACCGATGCTGCAGGTGGGACAGACTGCACTTCTGAAGGTGAAACAGGTAACGAAGATAGGAGCGTTTCTGGATTGGGGACTGGAGAAGGATCTTCTTCTTCCGTATCATGAACAGGTATTTCGTGTCCGTGAGGGAGAGGAATGTCTGGCAGCTCTTTATGTGGATAAGAGCAGCCGGCTTTGTGCTACTATGAAGGTCTATCCGTATCTTTCTACCAGGACGCCATATAATATCGGAGATGAAGTAAAGGGAAGGGTTTACCAGATCAGTGAAAAATTTGGCGTTTTTGTGGCTGTGGATGATAAATATTCTGCCTTGATTCCGGCCAGAGAGGCACAGGGAAAATACCGCCCGGGTGAGATTCTGGAACTTCGCGTGACTGAGGTGAAAGAAGACGGAAAGATGAATGTTACAAACCGCAGAAAAGCTTATCTTCAGATCGATGAGGATGCGGAGAATGTCCTTTCTGTGATTGAGGAATTTGCCGGGGTACTTCCTTTTGATGATAAGGCTTCCCCGGAGGTGATTCAGCGAGAATTCGGTTTGAGTAAAAATGCATTTAAACGTGCCGTCGGACATCTTCTGAAAGATGGCAAAATTGAAATAAAAGACAGGCATATTTATAAAAAATAAAAAGACGGTTCAGAAACTGTACAAAAATAATATTTAGGAGAGATTTGTTTGAATTTCACACACCTTCATGTTCATACAGAATACAGCCTTTTAGATGGCTCAAATAAAATAAAAGAATACGTTTCCAGAGTGAAGGAATTGGGGATGGACAGTGCGGCGATCACAGACCATGGTGTCATGTACGGAGTGATTGATTTTTACCGTGCAGCCAGAGCGGAAGGGATTAATCCGATTCTGGGATGTGAGGTTTATGTAGCTCCGGGTTCCCGTTTTGACAGGGAGACAGGAAGCGGTGAGGACAGATATTATCATCTCGTTCTTCTGGCAGAAAATAACCAGGGATACAGTAATTTAATGAAGATCGTTTCTAAAGGGTTCGTTGAGGGTTTTTATTATAAGCCCCGTGTTGATCTGGAAATTCTGCAGAAGTACCATGAAGGTATTATTGCGCTCAGTGCATGTCTTGCAGGTGAGGTGGCGAAATATCTTACCCGTGGTATGTATGAGGATGCCAAGATTGCTGCCCTTCGCTATCAGGATATTTTCGGGAAGGGTAATTTCTTTCTGGAACTGCAGGATCATGGAATTCCCGAACAGCAGAATGTAAATCAGCAGTTATTGCGCATGCATGAGGAGACCGGGATTGATCTGGTGGCAACAAACGATGTTCATTATACTTATGCGGAAGATGCGCAGCCTCATGATATTCTTCTCTGTCTGCAGACCGGCAAGAAGCTGGCAGATGAGGACCGCATGCGCTATGAGGGTGGTCAGTACTATGTGAAGTCACCCGAAGAGATGGAACAGCTTTTCCCGTATGCGCTGGAAGCACTGGAAAATACGCACAAAATTGCGCAGCGCTGTCATGTGGAAATTGAATTTGGCGTGACGAAGCTTCCGAAATATGATGTGCCGGAGGGGTACACTTCCTGGGAGTATCTGAATAAATTATGCTTTGAAGGTCTGGAACGTCTCTATCATCCGGTGAAGAAAGAACTGAAAGAACGACTGGAATACGAGCTTTCCACGATCAGGAATATGGGATATGTGGATTATTTCCTGATCGTGTGGGATTTTATTAAATATGCACGTGACAATGATATTATGGTGGGGCCGGGGCGTGGATCTGCGGCAGGAAGCCTGGTGGCATATACTCTTGGAATTACCCAGCTGGATCCTATTAAATATGACCTTCTGTTTGAACGATTTCTGAATCCGGAGCGAGTATCCATGCCTGATATTGATGTGGATTTCTGTTTTGAACGGCGTCAGGAGGTTATTGATTATGTAGTTCGGAAGTATGGGAAGGATCGGGTTGTGCAGATTGTTACTTTTGGTACACTGGCAGCCAGAGGTGTTATCCGTGATGTGGGGCGTGTTCTTGATATGCCTTATGCACAGGTGGATACCATTGCCAAAATGATCCCCCAGGAATTGAATATTACCATTGATAAAGCACTGGAAATGAATCCGGAGCTGAGAAAGGCTTATGAAGAGCAGGAGGATATCCACTATCTGATCGATATGGCAAAGCGTCTGGAGGGTTTGCCGCGTCACACCTCCATGCATGCCGCCGGTGTCGTAATCAGCCAGAAGGATGTGGATGAATATGTTCCTCTTTCCAGGGCGCAGGATGGTTCCATCACTACGCAGTTTACTATGACGACTCTGGAAGAACTGGGACTTCTGAAAATGGATTTCCTGGGCCTTCGGACGCTGACGGTTATCCAGAATGCAGTGAAACTGATTGAAAAGGACACGGGCGTTCATCTGGATATGCAGTTTATTGATTACAATGATAAAAAGGTTCTGGATTCTCTTGGTACGGGACGGTCGGACGGTGTGTTTCAGCTGGAAAGTGCCGGAATGAAAAATTTCATGAAGGAACTCAAGCCACAGAGTCTTGAAGATGTGATTGCAGGTATTTCTCTTTATCGCCCGGGTCCTATGGATTTTATTCCCCAGTATATACGCGGCAAAAATCGTCCGGATACGATCCGGTATGATTGTCCGCAGCTGGAACCTATTCTGAAACCTACGTATGGATGTATTGTCTATCAGGAACAGGTTATGCAGATCGTACGTAATCTTGCGGGTTATACGCTTGGCCGCAGTGATCTGGTACGTCGTGCCATGTCCAAGAAGAAGGCGTCCGTCATGGAAAAGGAACGCCAGAATTTCGTGTACGGTAATCAGGAGGAAGGTGTGCCGGGCTGTATTGCCAATGGAATTCCGGAGAAGACGGCGAATAAGATTTATGATGATATGACTGATTTTGCCAAATATGCTTTTAATAAGTCCCATGCGGCGGCATATGCGGTGGTTTCCTATCAGACTGCTTTTCTGAAATATTATTATCCTGTGGAATTTATGGCAGCTCTTATGACATCTGTCATTGAAATGCCAAATAAAGTAGCTGAGTATATTCTGGTCTGCCGACAGATGGGAATTAAGATCCTGCCGCCGGATGTGAACTGCGGTGAATATGGTTTTTCCGTAGATAAAGGGTGTATTCGTTATGGTCTTTCGGCCATTAAGAGTGTGGGACGTCCGGTGATTGAAGCTCTGGTGCAGGAGCGGAACGAGAGGGGGGAATTCCGTTCGCTGAATGATTTTGTGGAACGAATGACTCCCACCATGAATAAGCGAGCTATCGAAAATTTTGTCAAGGCAGGAGCTCTGGATTGTCTGGAAGGCAACCGCCGTCAGAAAATGTCCATTTATTCTCAGATTGTAGATAATATCAATCAGAATAAAAAACACTCCATGGCGGGGCAGATGAGTCTGTTTGACATTGTCGGTGAGGAAGATAAGAAGGATTTTGAAATCAGAATGCCGAATCTGGAGGAATATGATAAAGAGGTAATTCTTGCCTTTGAAAAGGATGTCCTTGGAATTTATTTAAGTGGTCATCCGCTGGAGCGTTACCGCACTGTTATGGAAAAAACAATTTCCGCGAAATCCACAGATTTCCAACAGGATGAAGAGACAGGATATCCCCATGTGATGGATGGTCAGAAAGTCATTATTGGCGGAATGATTACGGATAAAACAATCAAATATACAAAGAATAATAAGGTCATGGCGTTTCTTACTGTAGAAGATCTGGTGGGAACTGTGGAAGTCGTCGTTTTCCCAAGAGATTATGAGAAAGCCCAGGCAATGATCGGTGAAGAGGCGAAGGTTTTTATTCAGGGCCGTGTATCAGCGGAGGATGATAAAGCCAGCAAATTGATTTTTGAAAAGGTTCGATCCTTTGATGATATTCCCAGAGAGTTGTGGATTCAGTTCCGGAATAAAGAGGAATATCTGGCAGGAGAAGCAGGACTTCTGGAAGAACTTCGGAATTATCCAGGCAATGAAAGCGTAGTAATCTATCTCAGTGATGTAAAAGCCATGAAGAAACTGCCTGTTGGTTATCATGTACAGATTCAGGACTTCTGGCTGAATGATCTGAAGAAAAAATATGGAAATTCCAATGTTAAAGTTGTGGAAAGAGTATTGAAAAACTTCTGAAAATGCTATACACTATATCCGAATATGTGTAATGATTATCAGTTGTTCAGTATCTTCATAATACTCTGGACACTGACGGGAAACCGGCGGTTCGGCAGAGGAATTGCCGGCTGACAGAATGAAAAGATGGAGGATAAAATTATGGCAGAGAATAAGATTAAAACCATTGGTGTCCTGACCAGTGGTGGTGACGCACCCGGAATGAACGCCGCAATCCGTGCGGTTGTCAGAAGAGGATTAAGCTGCGGCCTGAATGTAAAAGGTATCTTAAAGGGCTATAATGGGTTATTGAATGAAGAAATTATTGACATGTCCGCGAAAGATGTTTCTGACACAATTGAACGCGGCGGTACAATTCTTTATACAGCACGCTGTGCGGAATTCCGTACACCGGAGGGACAGCAGCGCGGCGCAGAGATCTGCAGGAAGCATGGAATCGACGGACTGGTTGTTATCGGAGGTGACGGCTCCTTTGCAGGTGCGCAGAAGTTGGCGAACCTTGGAATTAATACGATCGGTCTTCCGGGAACCATTGACCTGGATATTGCATGTACAGAGTATACCATCGGTTTTGATACTGCAGTAAATACCGCTATGGAAGCGATTGATAAGGTTCGTGATACTTCTACGTCTCATGAACGATGCAGCATCATCGAGGTTATGGGTCGTGGTGCAGGTTATCTGGCTCTGTGGTGCGGTATTGCCAATGGTGCGGAGGATGTTCTGATTCCTGAAAAATATGATTATGATGAGCAGAAGCTGATTAATAATATCATCGAGAGCCGTAAGAAAGGCAAGAAGCATCATATCATCATTAATGCAGAAGGTATCGGACATTCGGAGGCTATGGCAAAACGTATCGAGGCAGCTACCGGTATTGAGACACGTGCGACCATCCTTGGTCACATGCAGCGTGGCGGAAATCCTACCTGTAAAGACAGAGTATACGCTTCTATGATGGGTGCTCTGGCAGTTGATCTTCTGGTACAGGGTAAGGGCTGCCGTGTTGTTGGATATCGCCATGGCGAATTTGTTGACTTTGATATAAATGAAGCACTGGCAATGCAGAAAAATGTAGAAACATATATGTGGGAAGTTTGCCAGTCTCTTTCTCATAATTATACAAAATAATCATGTATCAGAAATTTTGCAGTAATTTACGCAAGATGACTACAGCTCAGGTAATCGCATGCGGGTTTGCCCTGCTGATTCTGACGGGAGGACTTATCCTGTGGATGCCGTTTTGCACGGCTGCAGGGCATAGTACCTCTTTTATAGATGCATTTTTTACGGCTACCACATGTGTATGTGTTACCGGGCTTGTAACAGTTACAACGGCAACGCACTGGACCCTGATCGGTAAAATCGTGATTCTTATTCTGATTCAGATCGGTGGAATCGGGTTCATTGCGCTGGCCAGCATTATCTTTATATCTCTTCGGAAAAAACTTTCCATGCGGAGCAGAAAGATGATACAGGAATCCTATAATCTTGACCAGATGTCCGGTTTGGCGAAGCTGGTCAGGAGAGTGGTTCTCTGTGTTTTTGGTGCAGAGGCAATCGGGGCGGTCGGATATGCTTTTTGCTTTATACCGGAATTTGGTGTGCCAGGGGGTATCTGGAGATCGGTCTTTATTTCAGTATCTGCTTTCTGTAATGCGGGAGTTGATATTCTGGGAGAGAATAGTCTTATGCCCTATGTGGATAATCCGCTGGTTAATTTTGTCACGATTTTGTTGATCATAGCTGCCGGGCTTGGATTTATTGTCTGGTGGGATGTGGCAGATAAAATAAAAAAGGTCTGCTGCAGGAAGCTTTCCGTTCACAGGGTATTCCGAAGTCTTCGTCTTCACAGCAAGCTGGTTCTTGGGACAACGGCAATTCTTGTGCTGGGCGGAACCGTTCTTATTTTCCTGTTTGAATATAATAATCCCGAAACTATGGGAAATATGTCTTTGGGACAGAAATTGATGGCATCGCTTTTTCAGTCTGTAACGACCAGAACTGCCGGATTTCTCACGGTGGATCAGGGTGCTCTTTCAGGGGCATCGGTGATTTTGTGTATGTTTCTGATGTTTATTGGCGGTTCTCCTATGGGAACGGCAGGTGGTATGAAGACCACTACTCTGGCGGTGATTGTTTTAAGCATGATCTGTAATTTGCAGGGAAAAACAGATGTGGAGTTTGGCGGCAGAAGAATACGTAAGCATTATATTCATTCGGCTGTGGTTGTGATGGGCGCCGGATTTGGCGTATTTCTGACTATGAGCATTCTTCTGGCAGCAGTTATGCCTGGTGCGGATCTGGTGGATATTATTTATGAAATCGGCTCAGCTATCGCAACAGTCGGGCTGACACGGGGATTGACACCTGAACTTACAACGGCCGGGAAATGGATTGTGATTGTGACCATGTATCTTGGAAGAATCGGTCCGCTGACTCTGGGAACGGCAGTGGTTGTCCGGGGACAGAAGCGTACGGAGAATACACGGCTTGCGGCAGAGGATATAATGATTGGTTAGAAATGGTTCAGTAAATATGATCTGTGCGCAGAAGGGACGCATGGATTCATGGCATCATGGAGGGCGTATGAAAAATAAATCGTATGCAGTCATCGGACTTGGACAGTTTGGCATGACTTTGGCGAAAACGCTGGCAGAGGGTGACTGCGATGTTCTTGCGATTGATGACAAGGAAGAAAATATACAGGAAATTGCAGAAATTGTTACCTATGCAGTAAAAGCCGATGTACGGGAACCGGGAATACTGAAGACGCTTGGTGTCCAGGATGTGGATGTGGCGATTATTGCAGTGTCCGAAAATATGGAAGCAAGCATTACAGCGACTATGCAGGCGAAGGAATTGGGAGTGCCTTTTGTTATGGCAAAAGCTCTGACCAGTCTTCAGGGGAGGATTTTGAGCAAGATTGGTGCAGATGAGGTTATTTACCCCGAAAAGGATATGGGGCTGCGCGTTGCCAAAAATCTTATGTCCAACGGATTTCTGGATGTTTTTGAGCTTTCCTCCGATTTCAGCATGGTGGAATTTGTCATTCCGAAGGAGTGGGAAGGCAAAAGTCTGAAAGTACTTGGTATTCGTGAGAAGTATAAGATTAATATCATCGGTATTAAAATAAATGATGAAGTAAAAGTAGATCTGAATCCGGATGAAAAACTTCCGGCAGGATGTACAATGATTGCAGTGGGAAAGAACAGAGATCTGGATAGAAGTCCGGCATTTAAGAAGAACTGATAAAGCAGTTTGGACAGGTTTTGTATCTACTGGAAGGATGGGACACCTGCATATAAATCATGACTATATAAAGGCAGAGGATCATAAATGATTACCAGCTTAAATAATGAACAGATAAAGAATATCATACAGTTAAACCAGAAGACAAAAGCCCGCAGAAAGCAAGGGCTTTTTGTTGCAGAAGGAAGAAAAATGTTCGGGGAGGCACCGCGTGACTGGATCTCCAGAGTTTATGTCACAGAGAGTCTGACAAAAGATGAAGATCTGATGGCAAAGGTGCAGGAAGTGCCGTATGAAATTGTGGCAGATGTTGTTTTCCGGCAGATGAGTGATACGCAGACGCCTCAGGGAATCCTGACGGTTTTGAAGAAGCCTTCTTATCATATGGAGGACATCATACAGAAAGAAGCCCCATTTCTTATGGTTCTGGAGGATCTGCAGGATCCGGGAAATGCAGGGACCATTTTTCGTACCGCAGAAGGTGCAGGTGTGGATGGGATTCTGTTGACAAGGACCTGTGTGGATGTGACCAATCCCAAGGTAATACGCTCTACTATGGGGTCTGTTTACAGAATGCCTTTTCTATATGTGGAAGATGTGGTATCATTAAGGGAGAAATTTCAGGAAAAACATATCCGTACCTATGCGGCTCATCTGAAGGGTAAAAACTTTTATGATGGGGAAGATTACAGGGGAGGCACAGCGTTTTTTATCGGAAACGAAGGAAACGGGCTGACGGAGACTGCGGCTTCTGCAGCGGATTGTCTCATAAAAATTCCCATGTGCGGAAGGGTTGAATCTCTTAATGCAGCTATGGCGGCGGGTATCCTGATGTATGAGGCAGCGCGGCAGCGAAGGAACTGAAGCAGAAAGGGGGATTTTTATGGAACCGTTTATATGGCTGGCTTTGCTTGCGGTATTGCTGGTAATTGAAGCAATGACAGCAGGACTGACAACCATCTGGTTTGCAGGGGGAGCTCTTGTTGCGGCGGTGGTATCGTATTTTGGAGCGGGAGTTGTGATGCAGTGGATTTTGTTCCTGGCCGTATCACTGATTCTGCTGATTTTTACGAGACCGATTGCAGTGAAGATCATGAACAAAGATGTAACAAAAACAAATGTGAACAGTCTGATCGGCCAGAAGGCTGTTGTCATTCAGGAAATCAATAATCTGGCGCAGACCGGGCAGGTGAGGATCAGTGATGTGGAGTGGATGGCACGTACATTTTCTGATGAGATCATCCCGGAGGATACGGTTGTTGTAATCAGAGAGATACACGGCGTGAAGCTGATTGTAGAGAAGGCTTAGGAGGGATTTATTATGGGCAAAATTATTTTTGTAATTGTGTTGCTGCTGTTGATATTGTGGATTTTGGCATCCTGCATCCGAATTGTGCCGCAGGCTTATGCGGTAGTACTGGAACGTTTGGGTGCTTATCGTGCTACATGGAATACCGGTATCCATTTTAAAGTTCCGTTTATTGAACGTGTAGCCAGAAAAGTTAATTTAAAAGAGCAGGTTGTGGATTTTCCACCGCAGCCGGTAATTACCAAAGATAACGTAACCATGCAGATTGATACGGTTGTATTTTTCCAGATTACAGATCCGAAGCTGTTTGCTTACGGAGTAGTGAATCCGCTGATGGCGATTGAAAACCTGACGGCGACCACGCTTCGAAATATTATCGGTGATCTGGAGCTGGATGAGACGCTGACTTCCCGTGAGATCATCAATACAAAGATGCAGACTTCCCTGGATATCGCGACAGATCCCTGGGGTATCAAAGTAAACCGTGTGGAACTGAAAAACATTATGCCTCCCGCAGCTATTCAGGAAGCCATGGAGAAGCAGATGAAAGCAGAGCGTGAGCGCCGTGAGGCGATTCTGATTGCTGAAGGCGAGAAGAAATCAACCATTCTTGTAGCAGAAGGTAAGAAACAATCCGCGATCCTGGATGCAGAGGCAGAGAAACAGGCGGCAATCCTCCGCGCAGAGGCTGAAAAGGAAAAACGGATCAAAGAGGCGGAAGGTCAGGCTGAAGCAATCCTCAAAGTGCAGCAGGCGAACGCAGATGGTATCCGCGCGATCAAAGAGGCCGGTGCAGACGAATCAGTGCTGACACTCAAGAGCCTGGAAGCGCTGGGAGTTCTGGCAAACGGAAAAGCGACCAAGATTGTAGTTCCATCAGATCTGCAGGGGCTGGCAAGTCTTGCGACCACTTTTAAGGGAATCGTGGAAGAACAGAAAGCTCCGGAGAAATAAATATACAAAAATAATAAATAAAAATTCACAAAAAATGAGAAGTTAATGTATATTGAGTAAAAAATATGCAAAAAATCGGATAAAAAACACAGGCCCCTCTTGACAGAGCGGGCCTGATTTTGTATAGTAATAACAATTCAGAACAGAATTGAGACATACATATGGAAAATGAGACGGGAGGAACAGCCGATGAACTTAGTAGGGCGTGACTTTTTAACACTGAAAGATTTTACACCGGAGGAGATTGACGGACTTCTGAAGCTTGCAGCAGAGCTGAAAGAGAAGAAGAAAAAAGGAATTCCGGTCGATACGCTTCGTGGAAAAAACGTAGCATTAATTTTTGAGAAAACCAGTACCAGAACCCGATGCTCTTTTGAAGTGGCTGCTCACGATCTCGGTATGGGGACCACTTATCTGGATCCGCAGGGGTCCCAGATTGGAAAAAAAGAGAGTATTAAGGATACCGCGAGAGTATTGGCCGGTATGTACGAGGGAATTGAGTACCGTGGATTCGGCCAGGAAATTGTGGAAGAACTGGCCAAATATTCCAAAGTACCTGTTTGGAACGGACTTACCAACGAATATCACCCGACACAGATGCTTGCAGATATGCTGACGATTCAGGAAGAGTTCGGATATCTGAAGGGCATTCGTCTGGTTTATATGGGAGATGCCCGTTATAACATGGGAAATTCCCTGATGATTGCATCAGCCAAGATGGGGATGCATTTTACCGCCTGTGCGCCAAAGAAGTATTTCCCGAATCAGAAATTGGTTGCAGAGTGTGATGCATACGCAAAGGAAAGCGGAGGCACTATCACACTGACAGAGGATGTCAAAGCCGCAACAAAGGATGCGGATGTCATTTACACGGATGTCTGGGTATCCATGGGAGAACCGGATGCCGTCTGGGAGGAACGGATTCATGATCTGACCCCATATCGTGTTACCAGAGAGGCCATGGAGAATGCAAAGCCAACGGCGATTTTCCTTCACTGTCTGCCCTCATTCCATGATCTGAAGACAAAGATCGGAAAGGAAATGGGTGAGCGATTCCATCTGACAGAGATGGAAGTCACAGATGAAGTATTTGAATCGGATCAGTCCCGTGTCTTTGAGGAAGCAGAAAACCGCATGCACACCATCAAAGCGGTGATGGCGGCGACGCTGGGTGCATAAAGACTGTGGAATCGGGTATGGTAAACCATCTCTGAAATGTGTATAATAGAATAGAGAAAACAAATAAGCAGCAGCGCTGCGGGAGATTTTTGAATGCCCCGCAGCGCTGTTGAAGCATAAGGATAAAGAAAGGCACGGAGAGTTAATAATATGCAGGAAAACAAAAAAGCTGAGACATTAAGACTCCTTCGGGAAGCAGAGGATAATATTTCCGGACAATATCTCTGTGAGCATTTTGGAATTTCCAGAACAGCGATCTGGAAGATTATGAATCAGCTGAAAGAGGAGGGCTATGAGATTGAGGCGGTACAGAACAGAGGATATCGCCTGGTCGGTCAGCCGGATCTGCTGGGAAAAGATGAACTGGAGAGCCGCATGTCCACAAACTTGATTGGCAGATGTGTTTACTATAAGAAAGAAATTGATTCCACAAATACATGGGCAAAGCGTCTGGCGGAGGAGGGCGTACCGGATGGCACCCTGGTGGTTGCTGATACACAGAACGCGGGAAAGGGTAGAAGAGGACGAAGCTGGAATTCACCGGAAGGTACTTCGATCTCGATGACTTTATTGCTTTACCCGGATCTGGAGCCGGCGAAGGCTCCGATGCTGACGATTGTCATGGGACTTTCGGTGGTTCAGGGGATTCGCAATGCGCTTGGGGTTGATACGAAGATCAAATGGCCCAATGATGCAGTACTCAACGGAAGGAAGCTCTGCGGAATTCTGACGGAGATGAGTGCGCAGATTGACTTTATCAATTATGTGGTGATTGGAACCGGAATTAATGTGAATCAGGAAGAGTTTCCGGAAGAAATCCGGGATATCGCTACTTCTCTGCTGATTGAGACCGGCAGGCGAGTCAATCGGGCCGGCATTATTGCGGCTGTTATGGAAGCATTTGAGAAAAACTATGAAGCTTTCAAAAAAACAGGGGATCTGTCTGCTATGCAGAAAGATTATGAGGAAGTGCTGGTCAACAAAAATCAGCAGGTCAGAGTGTTGGATCCGAAAGAACCCTTTGAAGGAGTGGCCCTTGGGATCACTGCAACCGGTGAACTTCGGGTTCAAAAGGAGGATGGAACGATCAGGGAAATTCATTCCGGTGAAGTATCTGTCCGCGGGCTGTACAGCTATGTATAGCACATGCGAAGAAAAACGGGAAAAGACAGCCATCGAAAGAGGAGGATGAACAATGTATTCAGATGATGAGAAAATCGTGCTTTGCGGCGCAAGTGCCTATGAGCAGAAGTATTATTTTAATCAGGACTTTTCCTCTCTGCCTCAGAGTGTACAGGATGAACTTCATGTGATGTGTGTCATGTATACGGTGGAGATCGGAGGTATTTTTACACTTTGGTTTGACGAGAATGGAAACCTTCAGTTTGAGACTGAAGCGCTGGATGCAGATGCGATGTACGATGAAATCGGAGGGGCTCTTCGCATCAAGCAGCTGCGTCAGGAGAAACAGGAACTGCTGGAGTCACTGGAACTGTATTATCGGGTATTTTTCCTGGGAGAAGATCTCCCGGAGGAGAATTCGAAAGATGTTCAGGGACAGCAAAAGAAGGAAGAAGGACAGGAAACAGGATGCAGTCACTGATGATAGGAAATGTAACCATTCCGAATCCGCTGGTGCTCGCTCCCATGGCAGGTGTAACTGACCTGCCTTTTCGTATCTTATGTAAAGAACAGGGAGCAGGCCTGATCTGCATGGAGATGGTGAGTGCCAAGGCGATTCTGTACAGAAACCGGAATACGGAGAGCCTTATGGAAATCCACGAAAGTGAGCATCCGGTATCACTGCAGCTTTTCGGAAGCGACCCGAAGATCCTTCCGGAGATCGCAGCGCGGATTGAGGAGAGACCCTTTGAGATCCTCGACTTCAATATGGGCTGTCCGGTACCTAAAGTGGTCAATAATGGAGAGGGTTCCGCGTTAATGAAGGATCCCCGTTTGGTGCGCGAGATTGTAAGCGGGATGGTAAAGGCGACGAAAAAGCCGGTGACCGTAAAGATACGGAAGGGGTTTGACGAAGCGCATGCAAATGCGGTGGAGATTGCGAAGATTCTGGAAGACTGCGGCGTGGCGGCGATTGCTGTGCATGGCAGAACCAGAGAGCAGTATTATTCCGGGAAGGCTGACTGGGAGATCATTCGTCAGGTGAAAGAGGCGGTGTCCGTCCCTGTGATCGGAAATGGGGATGTGAACACCCCGGAAAAAGCAAAAGAAATGCTTGTTACTACCGGTTGTGACGGTGTGATGATCGGCAGGGGTGCCCAGGGGAATCCATGGATCTTTCATCAGACACTCCATTATCTGGAGACGGGAGAACTGCTTCCCCGCCCGGATGCCCGCAGAGTGCGGGAAATGATTCTGCGCCATGCCCGCCTTCAGGTGGCATATAAAGGAAACGCGATGGGCCTTCGGGAAATGAGAAAACATGTGGCATGGTATACGGCAGGTTTTCCGCATTCGGCCAGACTTCGGGCGGCAGTCAATTCGGCAGAATCCATGGAGGAGCTGGAAACACTGCTGGAATGCCTGGGATAAACGCAAAATCAGGGAATTTTCCGGTTTTTTCTTGCCTGCCAGGTAATCAGGATACCGGCGGTAAGAGCGGTAAAAGGAGCCACTGTCACCAGACCGAAGCTGCCCACTACGGTATCCAGCACTTCTGCGGCTACATACTTGTAATTGAGCATATGGTCGACGGGTGTGCCCTGTGCCATAAATACCATAAGGAGTGTGACATAGCCGCCGGAATAGGCCAAAAGCAGTGTAGTGGTCATTGTTCCCATGGCCGCTCTGCCCACATTCATGCCGGAGCGTGCTGCCTCTCTCCAGGAAATGTCCGGTTTCTTTTCCACCACCTCGCAGACAGCGGAGGTGATATCCACCGATAAGTCCATCATGGCGCCGGAGGCACCGATAAAAATACTGCTCATGAAAATTGCGGTCAGATCCAGATGCTGGTAGCCGCTGTATAAAAGGGATTCCGAACTTGGCATCACAGCGCCATTGATTTTGAAAAGATCGGTAAATATAATTCCAAGAATGCATGCGGTAAAGATTCCAAGGAGTGCGCCAAGGGAAGCCGTCACGGTTCTCGGATCAAATCCGTAGACGAAGAAAATGATCACCACAGTAAGAAAAACAGTGACCGCGATTCCGACCCACACCGGAGAGTACCCTTTCAGGTAAGATGGTACCAGGATTTTCCAGATGGTCAATACTGTAATGAGAAAAGAAAAGATGGCCAGAAAGCCATTTTTTCCGGCGAATAGGATGAGCAGTGCGGCAAAGGCAAGCAGAAGGTAAATTTCTTTGTCCAGACGGTAGTGATCAGACATCACGGCGGTACCGACGGTTCCGTTCTCATAGCTGATTGTGACGAGAGCGCGGTCCCCTGTCTGATAGATTTTATCTTTTTCCATGGAACCGGAGAGAAAATTGACTCCGGTGATTTCCTGTCCTTTGAGAGGGCCATCCTCAATCAGCAGACGGCAGGACTGTTCTCCGGACTGTACGAGTCCGGACTGTTTGATCATAGAGTTGTCCACCTCTGTAACGGTGGCAACTGCGCGTTCCATATCCTGATAAATCAAAGCATCCTCATAGCCGGTTGGAATGGCTATGAGGATACCTGTCAGAAGAATACCTATGAAAATCATCCGGAGTATGGAGTTTCTTTTGCTGAAAAAACTACTCTTCATGTATCTGGTTTCTCCCTGGCTTACTGTACTCCGGTGAGATTAGCAAGCTTCGCGTAAATTTCGGTGTTGTCGTAGTATCCGTCGAAGTTTTCCTGTCCCACACCCTGTACCAGTACCTCTACGGGGAGCCCGGTATGTGCGTAGGAACCGAAATTCACACCGCTCTTATTATTGAGAATATGCGTGATAGTTACCGTCAGAGGCTCGTAGCTTCCGTACTTCACATACTCTTCCTGTGAAAATTCTGTTTCCTCACCGGTTCTTGCCATCGTGGTGTCATAGGCTGCCTTCAGGGTTTCGTACTCATACTGTGTCATTACCAGTGTTCCGTCATCATCAGATTCCGGATGAAGGTCGGCGCTGTCCTTTTGCTGTGTGCTGGAAGCATCTTCGCTTTGGGGTGCTGCAAGTCCGAAAAGAGCGGTGACATCCTTCATGACCGTATCAAAATCAGTTCCATTTTCTTTGTAAGCGGAAACATAATCCGAATCAAATTTCGCATAGGAGATTTTCTGATTGTTGAAGTTGGCAAGGAATGTATCGTAATCGGTTCCTGCAAAGCCGATGGTCAGACCGCCGGTTTCGTGGTCTCCGGTTGCAAGGATCAGTGTCTCATCCGGGTGCGCATAATAGAATTCCACAGCTTTTGCGACTGCATCATCCAGTGCAATGGTGTCCGTAATGGTTGCAGCGGCATCATTCGCATGACATGCCCAGTCAATCTTTCCGCCTTCGACCATCATGAAAAAGCCATTGTCGTTATCCAGCAGTTCAATGCCTTTTTCCACGTAGTCTGCCAGCGCCCATTCGCCCTCAGCAAGATCCATATCGTAGGACATTGCGTCACCATCGGCCAGATGCTCATCGATGATCAGCGCTTTGCCGTCCCCGGAAGTCAGGGCTTCTGCCTCTGCCTGTGTTTTTATCACCTGATATCCTGCCTCTTCTGCCAGTTCATAGATGTCTTTCTGGTCTCCTTCTTTTCCGGTTGGCTGCTTGACGGCGCCTCCGGCAAAATAGTCAAATCCACTTTCCACCATTTCCTGTGCGATCTCATAATAGCTGTTTCTGGAAGCCTGGTGAGCATAGAAAGCAGCAGGGGTAGCATGGTTGATGTTGACACTGGAGACAATGCCGATCTTGTAATCTTTCTGGCTTTTCAGCTTTTCCGCAATAGTCTCATATTCCGTTGAGAAATCTTCACTCACATTAATGCTTCCGCTCCAGGTTTTATGGCCAGTTGCAATGGAAGTTGCGGTGGATGCGGAATCCGGGGCAAAAGAAGTGCTGTCATAGGTCTGTGCGGAGCCTGCGATGGGGAAATCCATCATTGTCAGATTGTTTTTGCTTGCGAGAATCTCCTTCTCCTCACCATCCACGGTGACCGTCTCGCTGCCATTTGCAGCTACATTTGCACTTACAAAATAATTGGTCAGCTGAATCTGCGGATAACTCATACCATCACCGATAAACAGGAAGATATACTTGGGAGTTCCATCGGTTGCCTGCGCTTTCGTATCCTGTGCGGCGGCAGTTTCGACCGCCTCGCTGGTATCCTGATTTTCTGCTGTTGTGTCTGCTGTGTCAGCGGTGGCTCCTGTCTGGGAACTGTTTGTTGCTGCATTTGCGTCATTTCCGCATCCGGTCAGTGCGCCGGTGGAAAAGATCATGGCAGACAGAAGAAGACATAATACTTTCTTTTTCATACATAACCTCCTCGATCATAGTTTCTCTTGAAACAAGTCTGATTATACAGTGAAGAAAAGTCAGCGATCTATCAGGGGTACGTGAAATCATCTTTAAATTTTTGTAAGAAATGACGTGTTTCTTTGAAAATATATTGCGCTATATTTCATATATGAAATAAACGTTGAAGCACGGGGAAATTTGCGATATGATTATGACATAGGCTCGTTACAGGTTTGGTTTACTGAAAAGGAGGAGGGGAGCATGTTACTTCGTACATATCAGAGAATTATCGCAATTTTCAGAGAACACAACGGCTATATGAATTTTGCCGAGCTGCAGTCATACCGTGTGACAGTACTGCAGCTTCGCGAAATGGAAGCGGAGGGGAGCGTACAGCGTTTTGCCAGGGGTTGGTACTGGTGCCGAAAATGTGGGATTGAAAAACCGAAGGATCACAGGTATATTGAAATAGCAAAGGTGAATCCTCAGGCTGTGATTTGCCTGGAAAGTGCCTGCTACCTGGCAGGAATTCTGAGCAGAGAACCGGAAATCATTGCTGTGGCGACAGAGAGAACGGATCGGAAAAAGATGGAGTTTGATTTTCCAATTCAGCGGTTCTATCTGCAGAATACGGATCTGCCAGGTGAAATCTGTGAAGTTCAGACGGAATTTGGCAGTTATCGCTATTATTCTCCGGAGAGAACGTTTTGCGACTGTGTGAGAATGAAAAAACGGCTGAAATATGCAGTGTATCAGGAGATTATGGAGGCCTGCAGAGCCGGAGCGTGTGAAACAGAAAAGATTACCGCGTATGCGAAAATTCTGCGGGCTCTGCGGAATGTTGAGGAAGAATTTGGAGCGTGTACAAGATGAGAAAGGAAACCAGAAGATATGAAGGGGACAAAGGAAAAAGAAGTGGGCAGTGAACAGCAAAAAACAACAGATCAGGGAGAAAACGTGCTGTGGGAATGGGGAAGCGGTTTTTCGAAAAGCATGAAAAATCTGACGAAGTGGCTTCTGCTTGCTGTGCTGATCGGCTGCGTCGTAGGAGGGGTCAGCACCCTGTTTGCCCATGTGCTCGAAGCAGTCACACAGATCCGGCAGGAAAACAGATGGGTCTTCTGTTTTCTGCCTGCGGCAGGTCTTTGCATTGTATTTCTTTATCAGAAATTCGGCAGAGATGACGGCGGCGCCAATCAGGTCTTCTCTACCATTCGTTCGCAGGATAATGTACCGCTGCGCTCGGCCCCTTTAATTTTTATCGCTACAGCGCTGACACATTTGACGGGAGGATCGGCAGGAAGAGAGGGTGCTGTGATCCAGCTCGGAGGCAGTATTGCCAATCAGCTGGGACAGTGGCTTCGCCTGGATGAGGAGGACCGCCATGTGGTCGTGATGTGCGGAATGAGTGCGGCTTTTGCGGCACTCTTTGGGACGCCTATGGCAGCCGCTGTTTTTGCCATGGAGGTTGTCAGCGTAGGTGTCATGTATTATACAGCACTTGCTCCCTGCGTAATCGCCTCATTGATTGCCTCCAAATTTGCCGCCGGCATGGGGATCCATCCGGAAGTTTTCCATGTATCCAATGTACCGGCACTGACACTGGAAACCGGAGTGAAGATGGTGATCATAGCACTGGGCTGTGCGCTGGTCAGTATTTGCTTTTGCATCGTACTGAAAGAAACCGGAAAGTTTTATCAGCGCTATCTGAAGAATCCTTATGTGCGTGTGGCAGCTGCCGGTATCGCAATCATTCTGATTACCCTGCTTCTTGGCACGGATGATTACAAGGGAGCGAGCACAGGGCTGATTGTTCTGGCAGTAGAAGAAGGGAAGGCAAGTCCACTGGCCTTTCTGTGGAAAATGATACTGACGGCACTGACCATGAAAGCAGGTTTCAAGGGCGGAGAGATCGTTCCATCCTTTTGCATCGGAGCCACTTTTGGATGTGTGGCGGGACAGCTTCTTGGCATGTCACCCTCGATCTGTGCGGCAGCGGGCATGGCGGCGGTATTCTGCGGTGTGACCAACTGTCCGATCACCTCCATCCTGATTGCGTTTGAACTGTTCGGGTTTGAGGGCGTCTCCTTCTACCTGATTGCGGTCTCCATCAGCTATGCAGCATCCGGATACTATGGCTTGTATAAAGACCAGAGAATTGTATATTCTAAATACAAGGCAAAATACGTCAATAAAAACACAAGAGCGTAGTTGCAAAACGTTGAAGTTCTTTATTTGCTGTGGTATAGTAGAGCAAAAACGAAAGGAGTGTATGCAATTGGATCCTATTTTTGAAGAAGCACAAGCGCTCCGGATGGAGCTTACAGAGAATCGCCGCTGGCTTCACGCACATGCAGAGGTTGGTTTTGCACTGAATGAGACCAAAGAGTATGTTCGCAAACAGCTGACCAATATGGGATATACGCCCAGGGAATGCGGAAAGGCAGGTCTGACTGTCACGGTGGGAGGAAAGAAGCCGGGAAAGACGTTCCTTTTGCGCGCTGACATGGATGCTCTGCCCATTGCGGAGGAGAGCGGGGAAGCATTTTCCTGCACGAATGGTTCCATGCATGCCTGCGGCCATGATATGCACACCGCCATGCTGCTTGGGGCTGCGCGTCTCCTGAAAAACCATGAGGATGAGATTTGCGGTACGGTAAAGCTGATGTTCCAGCCGGCGGAGGAGATTTTTGAAGGTTCTCATGACATGATTGAAAACGGCGTTCTGGAAGATCCGCGTCCCGATGCGGCAATGATGATTCACGTAACAGCGGCAACTCCGATGCCCTCCGGAACCATCGTAATCTGTGCCCCCGGTGTCAGCGCACCGGCGGCTGATTACTTTACCATCAAGGTACAGGGAAAGGGATGCCATGGTTCTGCACCGCAGAACGGGGTGGATGCGCTGACCGCTGCGTCCCATATTCTCATTGCGCTTCAGGAAATCCAGGCCCGTGAGCTTTCCGCTTCCGAGGAGGCCGTGCTGACCATCGGGACGTTCAACGGCGGCAATGCATCCAACGCAATTGCAGATTCTGCTGTGATGGGCGGTACGATCCGGACTTATGATGAACAGACACGTGCCGCTCTGAAGAAACGGATGGAGGAAATCTCTGTGGCTATCGCAGGGGCATTCCGTGCATCTGCCACGGTGGAATTTGGAAGCGGCTGTCCTACGCTGGTCAATGACAGGGATCTCGCGGAAAGCATGGAGCGCTATCTGACCGACCTGCTCGGCCCGGGCAAAGCCTTCTCCGCTGCTGCGTTCCAGACCGGAGGGAAGCCTTCGAGAGGCGGCGGCTCTGAAGATTTTGCTTATATCAGTCAGGAGGTTCCTTCCCTGATGCTGGCACTTGCAGCGGGAGAGCCTTCCAAAGGATATAGCTTCCCACAGCACCATCCGAAGGTCCGTTTTGACGAAGAGGTACTGACCACAGGAACTGCTGTATTCGTCTGCGCTGCCATGCGCTGGCTGTCAGAGCACTGATGCGGATTGTCTGACCATGCAAAAACCCCCGGTATCCTTCAGGTAAAGGGATAACGGGGGGTTCTTTACTGTGACACAAACAATACGCAGAAGCTTCTTTCTTATCGGAAAGCATGCTTCTGCGCAATATGATCAGTTCTTTTTAATTTCTCCTGCAAGTTCAAATCCTTTTTTGGCCAGAATGACAGCGATAAGTTCATTGATTACTGCAGCTGCGGCAATCGTTCCCTTAACCAGTTTTGAGAGCTCCGGCTCCGGTCCTGCCAGGACGGAACACACAATGCCGGTGAAAATCAGCGATACTCCCGAATGGGGCAGCAGTGTAAAACCAAGATACTTCTGCACGGTAGACGGCATGCCGGTGATCTTTGCACCTGCTCTGGCTCCAAAATATTTGCCGCATGCGCGGGCAAAAATATAGAGGAAGGTGTACAGTCCGGCTCCCAGAATCAGATGATAGTCCAGCGGCGCTCCGAGATCCACAATCGCAGCCAGAAGACTGATGCCCAGGATTGGATTAAAATCCTCCACAAGAATCATAAGCTGTGTTTCCGGAACCATGTTGGCAAAGACTGCCGAGAAGGAAACCCCCATCAGCATATAGTTCAGACTGATTCCGGTAAAGACTTTGGTGTTCAGGAAGTAACCGATCAGCATCGTAGCGGTAATGCCGGACAGCAGTATCAGAATCCGTTTCCATTTCGCCAGCTTTTTCCGAAGAAGATATCCGGCTGGAATACCGGTAAGGACACCGATCAGAATCGGGAGAAAAATCATCACCGGAATCATATACAGCGGTACGGAACCTCCGGAAACTGCCCGCGCCACAAAGGAGTTCACTGTGAAGAATACGGCGATGCCAACAACATCATCCATAATCGCCATAGGAATCAGAGTCTCTGTCACCGGACCTTTTGTGTGAAATTCCCGCACAATGGACATCGCGGGTGCGGGCGCAGTAGCAAGCGCGATTCCTCCAAACACGAATGCGAGATAAACAGGAATATCCGTTGCAAGAAACAGCACTGCAAACACCAGTGAAACGATCGCAAAGGTTCCAAGGGACTGCGACAGTGTAGTAATGATCAGTGACTTACCGTAATTTTTCAACTTTTTCCAGATCAGTTCCGTTCCGAGCATCAGTCCGAAAGCACACTGCATCCAGGTAATCAGGATCTGATACCATCCGGTACCGATCAGTTTCTGTGACATCAGACCGGCGGCGTTCGGACCAAGAAGCATTCCGGCAAGAAGCCACCCGAGAATCGCAGGCATACGAAGTTTTGAAATCAGTTTTCCCGCCAGATAGGCGATGACCAAGGTCAGAATCCAGCGTAAAGTTAACAGCAGCATAATTACTTTCTCCTTTCTGCAATGCCATACAGCATAAAATCCAAAAGTTTGGGAATGCTTGTTTCGTGCATTCTGATTTTTTCAGACAAATCCATCTTCCGAAAAGCCGGGCTGGAAAAATAACCGTTGAACATCAGCTGCATCTGAGCAAAATAGGAGAAAGCATCCTCTGCGGACACCCCATCCCGCAGTCTCAGATCAGAAATTGTCTTTTGATAGATCTCACGGTTCATCTTGTCAAACTCTTTCAGGATCTCATGAATGGGATCTCTTAAGTGATCCGGAGGGTCCAGGAGTACTTCAAAAAAGAGATGCGCTTCCTGTTCATTGGCTGTAAAAAAGGTCTGGCGGGCTTCCATATATTTTTTCATATCCCCGCGGACCTCCTGCTTTTTCACATACTCTACCAATGCGTCACAGCTGATCTTCACACAGATGAGATACAATTCATCCTTATTTTTAAAATTATGATAAATCAGCCCTTTGTTAATCCCTCTGCTGCAGATCTGATTCAGCGTCCCCTTACCGTAACCGTCCTTTCCGAATACCTCCATGGCCGCTTCGAGAATCCTGGCCTTCGTAAGTTCCGTCTTTTCTTCCTTTTTCATTCCACGTCACCCCTACTATTATTAACCATATGGTCAATAATAACACAAAGAAAAGCGTCCGTCAATATCACAACTGACGGACGCCGGAGGATTATTGTTCTATGGCAGCCACCTGCTGATTGATGGAACGGATCTTTGCGATATCACATTTGGGTGTACGGTCGTAAGCATACAAACCGTTGCATTCCTGCTCGATATCGTACAGCTGGGTATAGCAGAAACCGAAGATTTCCGGATTATTCAGCAGTGCTTCGGTCAGTCCGCGGTAACGCTCATAGTACTCCTCTTTGGAAGCGGGGGCCTGTCCGTAACCCCAGCTGTCGGCATTGTCATTGCCGCTGAAGATGCCGCCGTACTCACTGACAAAAATGGGCTGTCCGTGGTAAGGCTGTGCAAAAAACGGACCGGTCTGCCCGTGAACAGGATTGCCGCTGCGGAAGAAGTCATCGTCTTTTTCGATGCAGTCCTTCTGTGACCGGAAGCGTTTGACGAATTCCGTCCAGCGGGCGCCAAAAGAGGCAGGATCCTGATCATAATCGTGAATATCGTAGATTTCTGTCACAGCGTGGAAATTTCCGCTGGTATCGATACAGGGTCTGGTGGGATCCAGCTGTTTGGTCAGATAGTAAATACTGCTGAGCAGACGGTTGCGTTCGTTGGATTCCTCGTAGCCCCAGGTTTCGTTGAAGGGACACCATCCGATGATGGAGGGATGATTAAAATCGCGTTCCACAGCCTCTCTCCATTCATTGAGATAGATCTCTGTTGCCTGAAGCGATGCGTGGTCCAGCCCCCAGTTGGGATATTCTCCCCAGACAAGATAGCCCATCTGATCACAGTGATACAAAAATCTCGGTTCAAAGACTTTCTGATGCAGCCGGGCGCCGTTAAAGCCGGCATCCATGGAGAGGGTGATGTCCCGGATCAGATCTGCATCAGAGGGAGCGGTGTAGATTCCTTCCGGATAAAATCCCTGATCCAGAACAAAACGCTGGAACAATGGCTTTCCGTTCAGGAGAAAACGCCGTCCGTCAAAAACAGCTGTGCGCAAGCCGAAATAACTTTTGACTTCGTCTTCACCGTAATGGAAAAGAAGTTGATAGAGACCGCCCTTGCCGGCTTCCCAGAGATGTACTTCGGAAAGATCCATGGAAGCGGCAAAGAAGCCGCCATGAGAGAGAAGAGAAACTTCCCCGACGCGGATTCCCTCCCAAAATGCTTCGATGACAAGCGTTCCGCTTCCCCGGGTGATACCGGTAACTGTCAGGCGGGCATTATCCGGATCCGGATAGAATCTGGCAGAGCAGACATAAGATGCCGGAAGAAACTCCAGCCAGACGGTCTGCCAGATACCGGTTGTTCTGGTATAATCACAGCCGGATGAGGCGAAGAGGTGTGCCTGTTTTCCTTTTGGCTGAAGACCGCTTCTGACATCATCCCGGACTGCGACAAACAGCTGATTGTCTCCTTCCCTTACAAGATCCGTGATATCAAAGGAAAAAGAGGTGTAACCTCCCGTGTGAGAACCGGCAGGCATACCGTTTACATAGACAACTGCCTCATAATCGACAGCTCCAAAATGGAGCAAAACATTGCCGCCAAGCTGCTCCTTTGTCAGCGTAAAATGACGGCGGTAAATGACACCGGGGATAAAATCGGTATATCCGATGCCGGAGAGACGGCTTTCCGGGCAGAAAGGAACGACAATGGTGCCCTCAAGCTGTTTTGCGGTCATACGATTCCGGGCAATGGCACTGCTGCCAAAATCAAATTCAAATTCCCAGGTTCCGTTCAGATTCATCCAGTTATTTCGTTCCCACTGCGGCATGGGATGTTCTTTGCGTGGAAGTTCCATAGAAATCTCCTTTCCGAAAGGTTATGGTAAGGTGTTTTTTTGAGTTTTTGAACCTTGTATCATCATTATATATGCTATAATAGACGCAGGTAAATGGATAATATTGAAAAAAGGTTAGGAAAACACGCATGAGAGAAGAATTTGTGACATTTCCGGGTCCCCAGGCGGAGAATCGGTTCTGGATTGAACTGGCGGGTATTTCTTACTGCGATGGGAGTTACCGGATCAGGAGAAATGCAGGAGAGCATGTGATAGTTATGGAGTACGTTCTGGGGGGAGAAGGAACGATTCTGGTCAACGGGAGAGCGTATCAGGCAAAAGAAGGGGATATTTATCTGCTGCCGCCCGGAAAGTCCCATGATTATTATTCCGATGCAAAAAATCCATGGACCAAAATCTGGTTTAATGCGAGAGGACCCCTGACGGAGAGTCTGCTTGAAATCTACAATCCGGGTCAGAGAGTTGTGTTTGAGAATGCAGGCGGATGTTCGTTTTTTGAAAGAATTCATGCCATCGGGAAAAACAGGAGTGATACGGCGGCTGAAAAACATCAGAGTGCTGCGCTGGTATTCCATGAACTGCTTCAGTATCTGTATCAGAAATATGACGCCGGAGAGCGAACTTATTCGGAAGAAACCAGAGTGTGCATCGAGTTTATTGAGAATCACATCACGGAAAGCATTTCGCTGAAACAACTGGGAGAGCTGGTTTATCTAAGTGAATCCCAGGTGATCCGTAATTTCAGGAGAGATCTGGGAGTGACACCGTATGAATACATTCTGGATCGAAAGATGGAGCAGGCGAAGCTGCTGCTTCGCAGCACAAGACTGCGGGTGAAGGAGATTGCATTTCATCTGGGGTTCTGCGACGAGCATTATTTCACGTATCTGTTTGGAAAGAGGAACGGGCAGACGCCTATGGCTTACCGGAAGAGCAGTGATATCGAATAGGGGTTACTGTTCAGACGGCGACGGACGCTGTACAGAAAATAGGTCTCGACGCAGACGCGCTTATCCTCCTTCAAAATTCCGGATTCCATCTTGACAGCGATAAGAAAAGGGAATAGGATGATTTCAGAAATACGAAAACGTTTACGGAAACGATGGAGGATGTTTTATGAGATATGATGATCAGCCAAAAGGAACCATCCGGTTATTGAATTCAGAGGCTTTGCTGAAACAAATCCGGGATGCGGAGTATCTGATGGAACTGGACACAGAGAATCTGCTGTTCCCATTTCGCTTTGAATCGGGTCTGTCCGGTTCTGTCAATCGCAAAATGATCGAGCTGCATGGAGGATGGGATTCCCAGTCCAGCCATATTCGTGGAACCTTTACCGGACATTACCTGAGTGCATCCGCGCTGCTCTGCCGGGATGGGGAATACCCCATGCTGCGCGTAAAAGCGGAATATGTCGTGGAGGAAATCCGGAAATGCCAGCTTCAGAACGGAGGAAAATGGGCTTTTCCGATCCCGGAAAAATACCTGTATTCTCTCCGGGACGGAAAGCGTTTCTGGGCGCCTTTTTACGTTTGTCATAAAGTTATGATGGGCCTTCTGGACATGGGAAGACTGCTGGACAATCAGACGGCATTTGAGATTCTGGAGGGCTGTACCCAGTGGTTTGTGGAATTTCTGAAGGATGTTTCGCAGGAGACACTTTCACGCATGATGAATACGGAGGAAACCGGCGGAATCATGGAATTCTGGGCGCAGCTTTACGGCATCACGCGGGATGAGAGACACCTGGAGCTGATGAGAAAACTGGAGCGGAAGGAACTGTTTGAGGCAATGCTTCAGAAGAAAGATGTTCTGACCAATATGCATGCCAATGCCACAATCCCGGAAATACATGGCGCCGCTGCGGCTTATGGGGTGACCGGAGAAAAACGGTATCTGGAAATCGCAGAAAACTACTGGGATCTTGCGGTGACAAAGAGGGGGATGTATGCCACCGGAGGGCAGACCAGCGGTGAAGTCTGGACACCCATAATGCGTCAGGCGGCACGGCTTGGGGAGCAGAACCAGGAGCATTGTGTGGTCTATAATATGATCCGTCTGGCGGATTATCTGTTTCGCTATACGGGGAAAGCGGAGTATGGAGATTATATCGAAAGAAATGTAATCAACGGTCTGTTTGCGCAGGGATTCTACCAGGCGAGAACGCTGGATACACGCGGTGAGAGCCCTTATCCGGAGACGGGTGTGGTTTCCTACTATCTGCCGCTGATGGCGGGCGGACAGAAACGATGGGGCAAAAAGACGGAAGATTTCTGGTGCTGCCACTGTACGGCAGTTCAGGCCAATGCCCGGTACTGGGAATACATCTATTACCAGAAGGGTGAAACGATCTGTGTCAATCAGTATTTTCCCTCACACCTGGATACAAGCGTTAACGGGAAGAAGCTGACACTGGAACTGACTCAGGAGGATACGGAAGTCAGCTGTATCGAGATCAATGATTCGGCGATTCTCTCAGATGAGAGGCCAAAGTATGACAGTTATCTGATCAGGGTTGAGGCTCCGGAAACGGAAGCGGAAATTGCATTTCGTGTACCCTGGTGGATCAGCGGTGAGGTTTCGTGCGAGATTGACGGAAAACCGTGTCAGGCAAAACCGGAACAGGGATTTTTAAAACTGACGGGAACCTGGAAAGAGAATCAGATTCGGATCGTTTTTCCGAGAAAACTGCATACCTGGCCGCTGCCGGATGAGAAGGATACGGTTGCGTTTCTTGACGGGCCGGATGTGCTGGCGGGAATTGTTCCGGAGGAACGGATTCTTTATGGAGACAAAGAAAATCCGGAAACAATGCTGCAGCCGCACAATGAGCGGGTATGGGGATGCTGGACAAAAGAATATAAGACCAAAGATCAGCAGAATGGATTTTACTTTAAGCCGATTCGTGAGATTGGCACAGAGAAATATACCGTTTATTTTCCGGTGAAAAGGCAGGAATAATAGTATGGCAACGATTCGTGATGTGGCAAGAGAGGCGGGAGTCTCTACTGGTACCGTATCCAGGGCATTCAACGGGTACAAAGATATTCATCCGGTGACGAGAAAAAGAGTGTTTGAGGCGGCATGCAGGCTGGGGTATTCCCCCAATGTGAATGCAAAATCCCTGTCATCCAAATCCTCCTCCAATATGGGCCTGATTATTTCTGACTTCCTTGAGAGCGACAGGAAAAATGGGTTTGCACTGGATCTGCTGAAAGGAACCTATCGTTATGCTTCTTTGCATCAGCTGGAGGTTGCACTGTATGCGCAGGATGCCGCAGGGAAGAATGCAAAATCATACGGGCAGTTTTGCACGGAGCACAGTATTTTCGGAGCAGTGCTGTCGGGAGTGGAAACAGAGGATGTCTATTTTGAGCAGCTGGTGGCGGCGAAACTGCCCTGCGTTCTGATTGACGCATATGTCAGAGGAAACGGACTGAGCTGCGTCACAACGGATTTTAAAGCGGCTGCCCGGGAAATGACCGACTATCTGCTGGATGCGGGGCATCGGAACCTTTTGGTTGTGGAAGGAAAACGGGAGTCCAGGATCAATCAGGATCAGATCGCCGGTATCTGTGAGGCTTTTGCAAAGAGGGGAATGTCTCTTTCGGAGAAGCAGATCCTTACTGGAGAAATGCAGGAGAATACGGCTTATGAAAAGGTGAAAGCTTATCTTTTCCGGTATGGAAAAAGTGCGGCAACCGCTTTTCTCTGCCTGAGTGATGAGATGGCACTTGGGGTTATGCGGGCGGTAACGGAAGCCGGATATGCGATTCCGGATGATTTTTCCGTGACCGGTTTTGATGGAATTCCGATCGGAGAATATACTACGCCCGCTCTGACTACGATAGAGCGGGACATGGAACGGATTGGATATCATGCGGCCCAAGTGCTGCAAGAACTTGGCAGACACCCGGAGCAGAGTAAGTGTGTTTCTGTTCCCTATCGACTGATCGAGAGAAACAGTGTAAAAAAGATTTTGTGAAAATACACCGACAGTGACAGAGGAGTCATTGCCGGTGTATTTTTTTATAAGTGAGCGCATTCTGAGCAACGTAAGAGAAATAGTCAAAAAAGTTGCGCAAATTTGCGCTTTTTTGGACGGAAAAACCAGGAAAACAACCGAAAAAGAGATAAATACCTTGTGAAAATGTGCGTCTTGACTGTGAAAGAATGCAATGGTATGATGGATACATAGAAAATAACCTGTAAAAAATGACACAAAACAAAGAAACAAAGAAACAAACAACGATACGCTGTGCAAAATAGCAAAAAGAACAACAAACAAAGAGTGTTGCGCAAAGAAAATAAGATAGCGCAACAATAATGACCTGTTGCGCAAAAAAGCAGAGCGTAAGGAGGGAGACAAGGAATGAAAAAAGGAAAAGAAACCCTGGCGGTTACTGCAAAGAAACCGGGCAGACCATCCATTCTGAAGACGGCCAGAAAACACTGGATGCTGCTTCTGATGCTGCTGCCGGCCATCCTGTATGTAGTTGTGTTTTCCTACATACCTATGACCGGTATTGTGCTGGCTTTTGAGAATTACCAGTACGAAGGCGGCATTTACGGATCTCCGTGGATTGGGCTCCAGAACTTCAAGGCACTTTTGGTGTCCGGAAAACTTGGGATGGTCACAAGAAACACGCTTTTGTATAACATCGCATTTCTGCTGCTTGGAATTGTATTTGAGATGGGAAGCGCGATCCTGCTCAACGAGCTGGTGGGAAAGAAATTTAAAAAACTGTCACAGTCATTTATGTTTCTTCCCTACTTCATCAGCTGGGTTGTAGCCGGAGCAATTATGTACAACATCTTCAACTACGAGCGCGGCGTATTTAACCATGTGCTGAATATGCTCGGCGCCAGCTCCTTTGACCTGTATAATACACCGGGAGCATGGCCGTTTATTCTGATCTTCCTGAAGATCTGGAAGCAGACCGGCTATGGTTCGGTAGTTTATCTGGCGGCAATCTCAGGTCTGGATCAGGAAATGTTTGAGGCGGCATCCATCGATGGTGCAAATGCATGGCAGAAGATCCGCCACATTACGATTCCATCTCTGATCCCGACGATGATGATTCTGCTTCTTATGGGCATTGGAAATATTTTCCGCGGTGATTTCGGTCTGTTCTATCAGACAGTCAAGAGCAGTGCGCTGCTGCAGCCTGTCACAGACGTTATTGACACTTACGTATTCCGGCTCCTCATTAACAACAGCGATATCGGCGTATCTGCGGCAGCAGGCCTTTATCAGTCTATTCTGTGCTTTGTGACGATCACAATCTGTAATAAGCTGGTGAAGAAAATCGATCCGGATTATGCTCTGTATTAAGGAAAGGAGTTAGAAATTATGACTGGAAAGAAACATCACGGCAGAAAAATGAGCAAGGATACGCTTGCAGTGAATATCCTGGGCTATGTGCTGATCGGCCTGTTCGCACTCATCTGCGTTGTACCTTTTTATCTGATTATTGTGGCATCTTTTACCCCGGAAGCATCTCTGATCCGAAATGGTTACCCGCTGATTCCTACCGAGTTCAGCATTGAAAGCTATCTGCTTTGCCTGAAGAACCCGGTATCCATCCTAAAGGCATACGGAACCACCATCGGTGTAACTGTGGTTGGTACCGCCTGTGCTGTGTTTATCGCAACAATGACAGGCTATGTATTGTCCCGCAAGGATTTCCCGTGGCGCAATCAGTTCTCCTTCTTCTTCTTCTTTACCACACTGTTCAGCGGAGGACTGGTACCGTGGTACATGCTCTGTGTACGTTATCTGAACTTTAAAAACTCTTATATCGGAATCCTGCTTCCGCTGATGTTTTCCGTATGGAATATGATTATTGCCAAGTCGTTCATGAACGGAATCCCAAGTGCGATCAGCGAATCGGCAAAGATGGACGGTGCCAATGACTTTGTGATCTTTATCCGTCTGATCCTTCCGTTAAGTAAACCGCTGCTGGCTACTCTGAGCCTGTTTTCAGCACTGGCTTACTGGAACGACTGGTATAACTGTATGCTGTTTATCACAGATGAAAACATGTTTACCCTGCAGTATTATCTGCAGAGAATGCTGGGAAGTGCGGAGGCAATGCGTATCGTCGCAGAAAAATCAGGTATGGCGCTTCCGTCGGTACCTCTGGAGAGCATGAAGATGGCCATGACGGTAATCGCAACCGGTCCGATCGTTCTGCTTTATCCGTTTGTACAGAAATACTTTGTAAAAGGTCTTACCATCGGTGCTGTGAAGGGCTGATGAAGATATTGCCCGATGGGCAGACAGCAAAAAGATATCCAAAAAGCAGGGAAATGCTTTTGGAATAGAAAAGAAAAGGAGAAAGGCATATGAAAATGAAGAAACTTGTATCAACAGCAGTAAGTCTTGGACTGGCAGTTTCCATGCTGGCCGGATGCGGCAGCAGCGGATCTTCGAACACAAGTACCAACAGCGGTTCCGGTTCCGCAGCTTCTGCGCAGAGCGAATCAGTCGAAACTGTTTCCCTGGATGGTCTTCCATCCGCAGTAGGAGAGGGAACCATTACAGCGGAGCCTGGCTTTTACGCGAACACGGATCTCAGCGATTCCTATACCGTCAATATGTATCTGATCGGTGACACACCGAATGACTGGCAGAAGGTTCTGGACAAAGTGAATGCATATCTGGAGCCATACAATACCAAACTTGCAGTCACCTTTATGAGCTGGAGCGATTATCAGACCACGTATTCTCTGGTACTTGCAGGCGGCGAACAGGTTGACCTGATCTTTACCGCACCCTGGTGCTATATGTATAATGAGGCAGCAAAAGGCTCATTCTATGAGCTGACTGATGACTTTGTAAGCAAATATATGCCTCTGACAGACAAATATCAGGCAGAGGAGAGCTGGGATGAAACTACAATCTCCGGCAAGACCATCGCGGTTCCTTCCAATGTGGCAGCACCGACGGGCAAAATCGTAGCAGTACGTCAGGATCTGATGGAAAAATACGGAATGTCCGAGCTGGATACCTGGGATGATTACAAAGAATACATGCTCACAATCGCTGAAAAAGAGACTCCGGAAAGCGGTATCTATGCACTGGCTGCATCCGGTGACAACAATGAGCTGTGGGATGTCTACCGTCAGCAGACAGATACCTTCCTTGCACTGGACAGCAGCTATCTGGATATGATGTACGAATACAATGGCAGTATCCCGGAGAAAGAAGATATCAAACTGGCATACGAATTTGATTCTTTCCGCAATTACGCAAAGGATATGAAAGAGATGGCAGATGCAGGATGCTGGAGCCGCAGCGCCCTGACAAACACGGTAACCGATGATGATGCATTCGGCAACCTGCAGGGAGCTTCCATCGCATGGAATGGTTCTGTATTTACCTATATGGAGCAGGCGGAGAAAACAGAAGGCGTTGAGTGTATGGCGTATGATCTGACAAAAGATCACCTGTGCGGAGCAGAAGCATACTCCAACAACGATATGGCGATTGCAGCAGGTTCCAAAAATCCGCAGCGTGCAGCAATGGTACTCGATCTGATCAAATTTGATACTTACCTGAACAGACTTCTGATCCTTGGCATTGAGGATGAGCATTATACAATCAATGACAAGGGAGAATATACTGAGCTTGAGAACGCAGCTAATTTTGCAGCATATGCAATCTCTGCTTCCTGGGCAATCAAGAACGGTGATCTGGATGAAGCAGGTGTTCCGGAGCGTGAGAAGGAGATCAGCGATGCATGGGAAGAGCGCGTGACCATGAACCCGACCATTACCTTTGTGTTTGATGATACCAGCGTGAAATCTTATGTTTCCGCAGTGACCTCAGTTCTGACAGATTATGTTCCGATGCTGGAACTTGGCCTGGTGGACGACGTGGACAAAACTCTTGACGAGATGATCAGCAAGTGCTATGATTCAGGATTACAGGAGATCTATGATGCATTTTACACTCAGTACGATGAGTGGAAAGCAACACGTGAGTAAGGATGAAATTCCAAAAGGGGGTAGGGTATCTGCCCCCTTTTTTTAAAAAGGACATTTTCGGCGGAAAAAGCTGGGAAAGGAGAAACGGCTATGATCAGATTGGAGGAAGCGGCGAGGGAACTGGGAGTTTCGAAGAGCACGGTATCACGTGCGATGTCGGGAAAGGGAAGAATTTCCGAAGAAACCAGAGAGAGAGTTCGCTCTTATATCCGTGAGCATGGCGGGATGGAAGAGAAGAAAAAAAGCTGCGGGCAAACACAGAATATCGCTGTGGTGATTCCGTCGGATGCTTATCTGATCAGTATTCCTTTTTTTCAGGAATGTCTCCTTGGAATCAGTGAGATGGCTTCGATGCTGGAATACAATGTGATGATTGCCATCGGATCTCCCACAGACGCCTCCAACATTCAGGCACTTGTGGAGAAGAAAATCGTAGATGGCATTATCCTGATGAGAAATGTGGAGGGGGACAGCGTACTGCAGTACCTGGTGGAACAGCATTTTCCAACCGCCATGGTGGGAAGCTGCGAATACAGAGAAGTCATTCAGGTGGACAGTGATAACCGGGTTGCTTCTGAGACGCTGATTTCACTTCTGATCCGACAGGGCTATCGTCATTTCGCAATGGTTCTGGGGGATTCCACGTACGAGGTTAATAAAGACCGGTGCCATGGATTTTACGATGCTCTGGAAAAAAGCGGATTGCCCGCTGAGCATCAGAAAATCTACCCGAATGTCACAAATGTGCAGATGATTAACAGCATCATCAGTGATATTTTTGCAGGAAAAATTGAATGTATCGTCTGTGGGGATGATGTGCTCTGCACGCAGATGGTCTCAGCGCTGCAGGCGGAAGGATACAGGATCCCAAAAGATGTCTCGATTGTTTCGCTGTGCAACAGCATTAACCTGGACTGCTTTTCCCCAGCTGTGACAGCCATTAATGTTTCCGCGCGCAAACTGGGCAACGTAGCGGGGAAACAGCTGATCAGTTATCTGAAAGGTGAGACATACAATGCGAAGACAACTGTGGAATTTGAGATGATGCTTCGAAAATCGGTGGGGAAGATCTATCAAGGGTAGGAAGAGAGGATAAACAGATGTATTTAATGGGGGAAGAAGTAAGGCAGACAGAAAATTTTAACCTGGGGTGGTACTTTTTCCATGGGGATGAGGAACAGATACCGGGACAAAAAGAGACGGACAGTTACAGGAAGGTAAAGCTTCCCCACGACTGGAGTCTTGAATATCCCTTTGATCAGAATGCACCCTCCTGCGGTTCCGGAGGCTATGTGGAGACGGGGATCGGCTGGTACCGGAAACTGTTTCAGGTCAACCCGAAAGCAGCTGATGGGAGAAGAGTGATCTTATCGTTTGAAGGTGCTTACATGCTGACGCGGGTATGGATCAACGGGCAGTATTTGGGACAGCATGTCTATGGATATACACCATTTTCCTTTGATATTACGGAGTTTTTGGAAAAAGACGGCAGTGAGAATGTGATTGATGTGCGGGTGGATAATTCCGCACAGCCCAGTTCCCGGTGGTATTCCGGATCTGGAATTACGAGAAATGTCTGGATCAGTTCCGTACAGGAGCTCCATCTGGCGCCGTATGGGGTGTGGATTCGCCAGCCTCAGGTCAATGAACAGAAAGCAGTTCTCTTGATTGAGACGAGAGCTGAGAAAACAGACGCTTCAGAAGAGAAGCTGCCGGTAAAGAGTACAGCAATTGAGACAGAGACGGTGATTTTTGCACCGGATGGAACGGTATGCGCATCCGGAAAAGCAGAGGCAAAGCATGTTGGCGGAAGCCGAGGAAGGGAATTCCTTACGTGCGAGAAGTTTGAGATTGAACAGCCTCTTTTGTGGGACACGGAACATCCCAATCTGTACCGGGTTGAGACAAGGATTTATGAGCAGGGAATGTTAAAGGATGAAGCTGCAACGATGATGGGTCTTCGCAGCGCAGTGTTTACACCGGATCAGGGCTTTTTACTCAATGGAAAACAGGTGAAACTCAATGGTGTCTGCATCCACCACGATGGCGGCTGTGTCGGCGCTGCAGTGCCGCTGCCGATCTGGGAGAGAAGGCTGAAGAAAATCAAAGAGATGGGTGCCAATGCGGTGCGCATGTCCCATAATCCGCCGGATCCGGCACTGCTGGATCTCTGTGACCGCATGGGTCTGCTGGTTATGGATGAGGCGTTTGACGAGTGGAGAGTGCTGAAAGGCAAAGAGCTTGGCAGCAATACCCACGAGAGCCGCGGATACTCAGAATGGTTTGACAGCTGTCATGAGGAGGATCTGACATTGATGCTCCGTCGTGACCGGAATCACCCCTGTATTGTAATCTGGAGTATCGGAAACGAGGTGCCGGATCAGACGACAGAGGACGGTCATCTGACGGCACGCCGTTTAAAGGGGATCTGCAAGATGCTGGATCCGGAGCGGGCAGTGACGCAGGCAAACGATCAGATTTGCGCGGAACCGCGCCGTGCCACCGATGCCTTCTTAAATGAGCTGGATGTGGTGGGATATAATTACGTGGGCAGATGGCGTACCAGAAGAGAAACACTGTACGACGATGACAAGAGAGCGAACCCCGCCTGGTGTATGATCGGAACGGAAAATCCTGGTGTCGGCGGAATCCGCGGGGAATACCAGATGGAGGTTTCGGAAAAGGCAGGCTGGTGGACCTATCCGTATTTCAGCGCTCCTGTGGAAGTGGGAAGAGTGCTGCGTTATACCATGACGCATGATTATGTTTCCGGCGACTTTATGTGGACCGGTGTGGATTATCTGGGAGAAGCACACTGGCCGGCGCGGTCTGCCACTTCGGGTGTGCTGGATACCGCCGGCTTTGAAAAGGACAGTTATTATTTCTACCAGAGTATCTGGGACCGGGAAAGACCTATGGCGCATCTGATGCCTCACTGGAATCTGGAAGTTGAGGAAGGAACCATTGTCCAGGTCCTTGGATTTACCAACTGCGATTATGCGGAGCTGGTGCTGAACGGCAAGTCCTACGGCAGAAAATCCTATAGTTATCCTGCGTATGGAATGACGGAAAAATATGGCCATTACGATAAGGTTCAGTATCCGGTCAGCACGGACAATCTGTTCCTTAGCTGGGATGTTCCGTATGAACCGGGATGTATCGAGCTGATCGGATACCAGGATGGCAGGGAGACTGTGCGTCACACGGTTTTCACAGCAGGGGAGCCATTTTGTGTGCGCCTCGTCTGCTGCGGAGACACAATGAAAGGCGATGGCCTGGATGTAGTGCAGATAGAAGCGGAAGTTCTCGATGACAAAGGAAATCTGTGTGTGCAGGCGGATACGGAGCTGTTCTTTGAAGTGGAAGGAGACGCCGCGGTGATTGCTGTGGATAACGGCAGCCCGAGGGAAATGCAGAGTGCAAAACTTTCCCATATTCACGCATTCCACGGCAAAGCACTGGCGATTCTGCAGTCAGATGAGATAAAAGAGAAGGTGCAGGGAGAAAGCAGAAACTGCCAGGTGACGGTACATGCCCAAAATGTGCAGGGAGACTGCGTAAAAATCAGGATTGTGCAGTGATTTCATAAGAGAAGTGCCTGAGCACACGATCGGGATCATACAGTGATACAAAAAAAGGAGCCGTTGCCTGGCTCCTTTTTGTATCACCAAAAGATCGATTTGGATCTTGCCAATCGATGTAAAAATCAGTGATTGCCGGAATAGGTATTGGAGGTGTCTGCGAAGACGGTCTTTCCCCCGGTTTTCCGGCGGGAAGTGGCGACGCGTTTCATCAGTTCCGCATAGTACAGATCCTCATCGAAAGGAATCTCTACCGGATGACCGAGAAATGCAGAGAGGTGCATGGCGTTGGAAAGAGTCAGTCCGCGAATTCCCTCACGTCCGTCCGCGATCAGCGGGGTGCCGTCAAGGATGGCACCGCCAAAGGCATTCAGCACGCCGATATGCTGCTCATTTTTGCCGTCTGTTTCGGGAACGATTTCGTGTGCATCGACCGTTGCAAACGGAATCTTGTTTTCTGCGGAGAATTCCTGCTCTGTCTTATCGAATTCCAGAACATGGAGTTCTTTTCCATCGGTTACAATCTGCGCGCGGTCCATCTGAATTTCCAGACGGTTGGTTCCGTGCGCCTCACCGGTAGAGGTGATAAACACACCGGTTGCTCCGTTTTCGTACTCAACATAGGTGGTCACATCATCCTCGACTTCGATATCGTGCCATTTTCCAAACTGCATATGGGTATCTACCTTGACGGGCATGCCGCAGATCCACTGCCACAGATCCAGCTGGTGAGGACATTGATTCAGAAGAACACCGCCGCCTTCGCCGCTCCAGGTTGCACGCCAGTCGCTGGAATCATAGTAAGCCTGAGGACGATACCAGTCGGTGATAATCCAGTTGGTGCGGCGAATCTGGCCGTAGGTGCCGGACTGTACCAGTTCGCGAACCTTGCGATAAATGTGATTGGTGCGCTGATTGAACATCATACCGAAGACTACTTCCGGGTGACGGTCAGCCTCGGTAATCATCTCGCGCACCTGTCTGGTGTAGACACCAGCCGGTTTTTCCACCATAACATGGATGCCGCGGCGCATACATTCAATCGCGTAAGTGGTGTGATCGTAATGAGGTACAGCAACGATGCAGGCCTCGATCAGCCCGCTGTCGAGCATTGTGATGGCATCCGTAAATAAAGTGACCTGATCTGAAATTTCTGTTTTGAACCATGCAAGCCGCTCTTCATTGACATCTGCCACGGCAGCCAGTTCAAAATCAGGGCAGGATCCGTTGACGATATTGCGTGCGTGGCCGGATCCCATATTGCCGACTCCGATGATTCCAAGTTTGATTTTTCTT
>JALEOU010000056.1 GCA_022766945.1 Fusicatenibacter sp.
AAAAAATGAATAAAATTTATTCCACAGGAGTTTCTGTAATCAATTGATGTGGATAACCCATTCAAAAATAGAGAGAATGGTGAAAAAAAGCATTTTTATAATATCGGCAGGCTAAAAGATATATTTACCTTTCAATGCTGCTGTTGGAATTTCTGCAGTTTTTAAACAGGGGTTACCGTTCAGGTGGCAACGTACGCTATACCGTACCGACAGGTAAGCAAAAGAAAAATCGCTGTAGCCCGTATACTTACAGAATTACAGCGATTTCGAATTTTATCCACAGACTTCATTTTCCATTTTCATTATATCTTGCTTCCTTTTTCCGTTAATCCAGACCCTGCTCCTCCCATAGCTTCATCATGATTCTCTGCCTTCCTTCGCATCATAATCGGAATATTCCAGAAAATACCTTAATCCAACCTGCCCCTGCACTGCGTCTACCAAATTGATGCAGCAATTTCCCATTCGGTCTGCCGAATGAATAATTTTACTAAATGATTCTGTCAGTTGTGCAGCACATTTTCCTTGGCTAACACGCTGTACGTGAGATTTCCGCATTTTGATACCCAGATCCATGATCTGTTCTTTTTGTTTTAAAATTTTCTTTGCACTTTCTGAATTGCCGGTAATCATCAGATCCGTTGCCTGGAAGTACATTTTCTGAATCAGCTCCAGACTGGTTTTCAAATCAGCGATCGCTCTTTCAGAATACTTATAGTTCTTTTCTTCTTTATCTTTTAAGGATAATCCTATTTCTCTGCATAAAGCCCCCATTCGGTCCACATCACTGAGTATATACATAACACCTGCCGTCTGTGTCGCCTGCTCTTCTGTAAGACCACCGGAAGCAAATAATTCTGCAAGATATTCGGTGATTCTGTCATACAGACTTCTTGTATCCTCCGCATTCCCGATCACGTCACTGACTTTTTCACCATCATTCTTTTCCAGTACCGAAATCAGTTCTTTCAGATTTGCTCCAACCAGTTCCATACATCTTACAATTTCTTTCACAACCAGCTGAAGTGCCGCCGTTGGCTGCCCAATCAGTTTGGAATCCAGATACATTGTTTCCAATACCTGTTTCAACTGCTCAGCCTGTACAGAGCAGCTTTGTCACTCGGAAACAGGAACACCCGGTGGAAATACAGCATGTTCCCGCCTGCCCTGTGGAGACCACTCTCATGCTGATCGGAGATAAATGGAAGGTTCTGATTCTGCGGGATATGGAAGCAAGCATCTTTGTGTCTGGCTCATAAAGCTGTTTTATTACCATCCCATTCCTGCAAGCCAGCTGTTTACCTTTTCTTCCCTGTCTTTTCCCTGCGGCGTACCTGCAAGGGAAAATTCCCCCTTGATACCGCCATCAAGAAGATACAGGATTCTGGCACATCTCGCGGCAACCTTGCTGTCATGAGTCACTATGAGGATTGTAGCTCCTTCCTGATTCAACCGGGTAAATTCTTCCATAACCTCCTGTGCAGCACTCTGATTCAGCGCACCGGTTGGTTCATCAGCGAAAAGAATTTTCGGACGATTTATCATGCTGCGGCAAATGCAGGCTCTCTGAAGCTGTCCTCCGGATACCTCAGTAATTTTCCGCTGTGCCAGTCTCTCAATTCCCATTTTCTGCATCAGTGCCTTTGCCCGATCCCCGGCTTCCTTCCTGAAAGCTTTTCCTTTTTTCAAACAGCAGGCGGGCAGCATGATATTGTCTATCAAATTCAGATTTTTCAGCATGTTCATCTGCTGAAAGACAAATCCCATCCATTCAAGCCGCAGCCTTGCCCGGTCGTCCTCCGACAAGGAACAGATTTCGGTCCCGCTGATCCATACTTCACCGGAATCCGCGCGATCCATACCGGACACCTGATAAAGAAGGGTCGACTTTCCCGAACCGGAAGGTCCCATGACTGCCACCATTTCTCCCTCATTTATGGCAAAACTGATCTCCTTCAGAATTCCATCCTTACAAAGATTCTTAACAACCATCAATTCTGACATGATTCCTTACTCCTTTCCCATACAGCACTCAAATGCCCGGATGTTTTTTATCTCCTTAAGTCCAAGCAGGATCGCACAAAACACTGTTATGACTGCAAGAACAGGAATACAGACACCTACAGTTTTATAATCAATCAGGAAACGAAATCCCGTTGCTCCAAGCATCTTTAAAAGTACTCCCGCCAGCTTCTCCCCAAGCAGATTGCCTGACAGCATCCCTAAGAGGATGCCTGACAGCAGTACGGGCAGATAACCACGAAAATACCCTCTTTTGATATCCTCACCAGTAAAACCAATCGCCTTTCTAAGGGAAATATCCATGCGATCCTTTGCAACCAGCAGACGGGTAAATAGGACCACCACCACAAACATCACCAAACCAGCTGCCGCAACCGCTACCCACGCCGCCATGCGGATCTCCCGGATTGTCTGTCCATAAGTATCCGCCACATATTCCTGTATATCCACTGCTTTTGCGCTGATGCCGCTCTCAGACAGAATCCTTTCATACTCAGACAGCCATTGATTCTTTTCAACACCCTCCCGCAACGAAACATAAAACACGCTCCATATAACAGGCCCATCGCCAGGAAGATACACTGCTTTCGCTGTCTTTCCTCCATTTGTGATGTCCGAATAGATCCCGCAGATAATATATTCCTGTGGGGTTTCCTCAATCGAAAGGAGCAATTCATCACCCAAAGACACCCCCAGTTCATTCGCACACAGGTAAGAGAGCGCAATCTCGTTTTTCTCCTTTGGCGCTTCTCCCTCCGCATAGGTGACAGGAAAAGTCGTATGGCTGCCCTGCTCTACCTGTAAGTTGGTATAAGTGCCGTCTGGCAGAACTACACGGCAGGAGGCTGTCTGCAAGGTAACAGAGCGTTCTACCTCTTTGTCCTCTGCCAGCAGCTTTTCCACCTGTTTTGTCTTCCCTGCAATATCATCTGTCTGACGGAGATCCAGACGGATTTCCCCATTTCCGATTCCCATATAAGTGACAAAGCGCGGAGATGAGATCGTGCTTAACAGGTTCTGCGGGAAAATCATCATAAAGATCCCAAGGCCAATCACAAGCACAACAATCAGATGCTGTGGGGAAAGAAGCCGTCCCTTTTCACTTTTTCGCTCGCCCTGTCGCCCGGTCAGCGCCTCCACCGCCGATACTTTTTCTGTTCGCTTCAACGTCCTTCTGACTGACAAAAGCAAAATGCCTTCCGTCAGAGCCACACCTGCAAAAGCCGTCAGAAATCCCATTAATCCATTTTCCGATGCTCCATACAATTCCTGTATCTGTGCTGACAGGAATCTTTGTGCCACAAATGCAAGAAGCAGTCCGGTCACAGCTCCCAAACCGGAAAGTGCCAGAAATTTCAGGTAATAGAGTTGCCGGATATCTCCTTTGGATGTTCCGATCGCTTTCAGCATTCCGATTTCTTTTCGGTCTGCCTCTAACTGCGTCAGCAGCGTAAACCGGATACAGAGCATGGAAATCAATAACAATACAACGCTCACCAGAAGAATCACCAGTATCATCAGTCCGTCTGAAAGTGCATTCATCATGCGGATCAGTGGTTTTGTAATCGCCGGTCCATTGGAAGGCAGTCCGGCCTCTGTGTATTCCGTGGCAAATGCGTTGATATCCGCTCCTTCCTGCAGCAGAAATTCAATCAGATATTCCTCGCTTCCTGCTGCTTTTAATCTTTCATAGTCGGAGGAACTTACCAGAAAACGCTTGGAGGACGCCATCATGGAATTCATCTGGGAATCTCTTAAAAATCCGGCAATAAGAAAAGAGTTTTCACCAATCTGCACAGTTTTCCCTACTGCAAGGTCGTACTTCTGCCGATAGCAGACCGGAACATAAATTTCGCCATCAGAGACCCGGATGATTTCATTCTCCAAATCCAAAAGATAATCAAAACTCCCGCTTTGTACACAGACACCGTTGTCCTGCGTGCCCTCTGCGAGAGAATGACCATTCATGGTAATGGAACGATTCTCCAAATTCAAAAAATACAATGTCTGATATTTCTGTACACGGTGATTTTCTTCGGCAAACCGGACAAGCTCTGCTTCCGAAACCTCTCCGGTGTGCATCTGCAAAAAATCCGGCGTCTGCGCCTTTTCCATCAACGTATCTACGGAAGATAGCAGACTGACAAAGAGAAAACAGGTCAATGCAAACATAAATGCACTGATTCCCATAAAAAGCCAGGTGGTGACCGCCAGCAGACGGTTGCCCTTTATATCATTCCAAAGGATTCTTTTTTTCATAATGCGCTCCTTCCGCCTGTCAAGGACATCGATTCTTCTTCGTGGAAGAAAAGAAACCACTTTAAATTGCGTTTACTTCCCATATCTGTTCTCCTTTTTTAGACCGACTGTCTATCGGTAATATGCAAAAAAAATCATTCTTACACTTCCCCAAACAGGAACTTTCGTCCACTGGGGATTACTCCCCGGGGCTCTCGCCCCGAAGGCAGTCATCGGCAAACAATCTGCTCCCGCGAAAAATCTCCATAATTGTCTCCTGCAGACTGCCTTCTTCCATTCCCAGAAGCCGTTCCATATTGTAGATAAATCCGGCAATCTTCCTCTCCCTTTGCTCCGGGCCAAGATCGACGATATTCAGTTCATCAAAAGCAGTATTTGCATAGAGCATTGTCATTTCCACCACCGATTCCGGATACTGTGTATGACAGATTCCCTGTTCTGTCCCTTCCTCCACCAACTCCGTAATCACCGGCGTGATTCCCGATAATAATGTCGTCTGCATCTTCTGGTGCATCAGTGCATTTTGCGGACGGTGTACTTGCTCCAGTACTTCATATCCGATCTTTGACTGAACGTTTAATGCCATAATCGCTTTTGTAAGGCGCTCAAGCACCGGCAGCTCCTTCTTCCGGACAATCGCCTTTGCATCCTCCATCAGTCGGTTCGTCATTCGCTGGATCACACCATCTAAAATTTCTTCCTTGGATTTGAAATGATAATAAAGCGTTCCTCTGGCAATTCCTACCGCATCCAATATGTCACCCGTGCTGGTATTGTCAAAGCCTTTCGTGCCAAACAACATCTCTGCTGCATCCAGAATTTCCTGTTTTCTTTCTTCAGCTTCCTTAACTACCCGCATATCTCATCTTCCTTACTATACTGTCAAGTTGACAGACCGACTACCTGTCGATTGATAGTATACACGAAACAGGTTTCACTGTCAATCTTTCCTATTGGAATCACAGTCCTGTTGCTCTGCTGCAAATATATCATGTTGCTTCTATCCGCTATACTACCAGGGACGGTAATTTGCTGCCGATTCAGGCGATTAGTTATAGCGTCTGTCATTCAGTAATTGTAATCCATTCCTGTTTAACTCGTATACTTTATCACATACCTCATCAATATACTTCCGATCATGAGAAATACTAATAACAACTCCTGGAAATTCCAGAAGCATCTTTCTGATCACCGGCCCCGATAACGGTGAAAAATTTCTTGTCGGTTCATCCAAAATGAGAACATTCGCTCCGCTTAAACTCATACTCAAAAGAAGTACCTTAGCCTTTTGCCCTCCGGATAATTCCCTGATTGGATGATCCATTTCATCAGCAGTATATTTCATTGAACCAAGATACGTTCTGATTCGGGTTCTTTCTTCCTTATCTCCGGATCTGTCCAGAAAATCAACAGGCGTCACATCCAGAGCAAGCATGTCCTCATAGTTTTGCGGCATATATTCTGCTTTTATATCATTTCGATTCAAAAACTCTTCCGCAATCTTTCTTAAAAGTGTCGTTTTTCCTGCGCCATTGCTTCCGACAATACAGACCTTCTCCGCACCCTTTATTTTAAGATGAATATCTTCTGCCAGAATCCTTTCTCCATCCGGAGTCATAAGCCTGGGAAGTTCATACTCCAAAACTGTTTTTCCGGCAGGAATATATGAGTTTTTATCTCCCAGTTTGAAAAAGATTGCTTCTTCCTGTTCCGGCATCTCTGTCATATTTTCGTCCTCTTTTTCAAATCTTCGTCCCATGGCTTTCACTGTATGCATTTTATCCTTCAGATTTTTTGCAACAGCCGGTGCCTGTCTGGAACAGTTTTCCAATGCATTCTGTACATTCTGCAGTACTCTTCTGTATTGTTCCTCCCGCATCTTTTTCTCTTTGCGCTCGTTTCTTGCCTGCTGTTCCTGGCGTTCAAATTTGTGAAGCCGCTCCTCCACATACCTTCTGTACGGAAGCTTTGCGATTGTATATCTTGCTTTTGTTTTCCGCAGAATCTGCTCTATATGAATTACCATATTCGCCGTGTGTTCTATCAGCGTTTCATCATGTGAAATAAAAAGCACAATGTGCTCCCAGTCCCTTATGGTATCTTCAAGAAGTTCAAGAGTTACGATATCAATATCATTGGAAGGTTCATCCAGCAAAAGCACTGTCACATCCTGAATGAAAAGCCGCATGAGTTGAGTCTTAACTTTTTCGCCTCCTGAAAGGCTGCCCATTTCCTGATCACTGTAGAAGAACTCATTTGTCATTCCAAATTTTCCCGCAATGACAGCTAATTCTTTCGGTGTTTGATTCCAGAACTGTTCCTCCTCAGAAAAATACTCATATACCGTTTTTCTCTTATCTTCGTCCGGCATTTCCTGTGGAAGATAACCGAGTCGTTCCTTTCCGATGATCCTCTCTCCCCTGACTTCTATATAGTCATCTATAAGCGACGGATCATAGATCCATTTCATCAGCGTCGATTTTCCATTCCCTTCTTCCCCAATGATTACCGCTTTATCACCATCATTTAGTACCAGGTTAAAATCATCAAGTATCACCCTCAGATCCTTTTTATGTGTCAAAGTTAACTTTTTTATCTGTAACATACAAGGTCCTCCTTCTGCCTGTGTTTTCGAAAGCAAAAACGAGCCTGTTTCTGCATACGCAAAAACAGACTCGCCAAACAGACCTTTCTATCTTTTTCTCCAAACGGAAACAAAGGAAATGTCTCTTGCGATAATCCAACTTAAGCGTACACCAAAACAAGCCTGTTTTACACAGGGCTTATCATGCTATGTGCTTACTTAAATCAAATTATCGACGAATCATTTCCTCACCTTACACCTAATGTGCCTTTCTTCTTTCTGTCGATTATATTATCACATTTTCATTTTCATGTAAACTGCAAAAAAGGAATTTAATTCGTCAAATAAAGGTCCGGTGGATCTTTTTAAGCGCCGGCGTTTTTCAAGGGTCTGCTTACGAGATGCTATTTATGCACAGCTGTTTCCTGTGATCTCTGAACAGTAACCTGTGGATAACACTGAGGAAACTCAAGAACGTTCATCGGTTGCTTTTCTCCATAATTATAAGTATAATATTATGAGGCCCATAAAACATTCTCAGAAAGGCGGATTACAGACATGAACTTTCAGTTTCAGAACTTTCATCGTTCTTATTATGAAAAAGTACATAAATTTTTGATAGAACTTTCTATGGATGACCATACACATATCAACTGGAATTGGGCGAGATGGGAATGGATGTTTTTTCATCCGCAATTTGACAGGAATTCATTAGACAAAATAGGACTTTGGTTTTCAAAGGAAGAGTTAGCAGGTGTTGCAATATATGGTATGACAAAACAACGGATTATGTGTATGTTGAACCCGTGTGTACAATTCCGCAGTATCGCAATAAAGGAATTGCAAAGTGTGTTCTGAAAGAAGCTTTGAAACGGGCATATGAGTTGGGTGCAAAGAAGGCCTATGTCATTTCGAATATGGAATTTTATAAACAGTTAGGATTCCAACAATATTCTCATTATACGTTTTATTGGTATCCTAAAGCAGATTGATGATGTGACTCATTAGCCCAGTCTATCTTTCAAAAATCTTACCGTTTCTTTTAATTCATCAGAGAAATCATTCAAATCTTCTATGGTTATTACCCCTTCATGCATAAGACGAATCAGGTCATATGGCATATCCTGTTTTCTCAATTCAATCAATACCCCTGGATTTTTCTTGTCTCTCTTAATGCGCTTCTCCATTTCCCAAAACTTTGTTGATGCAGCTTCATCACTCTTTAAATACTCAACATATGTTGCCACGAGTCTCTCCATATATGCTTCCTGCCATTCCGGAAGCTTTTCTCTATACAATCTCCAATCTCTTTTGGAAACCTCCATATGCTCTACTCCTTTTCCGTTCTTATCTGCCACATTCTGGCGACAAATGCATAGCCCTTTTGATTACTTTTCGGTTGTCCTTCTGTAAGAGACAAACGCACTCAACGGTACTTTCATTGTCCCAACTAAGTTCTTCTGTTTCCGCACCATTAAAATACACCGGAAAACGGAACTTAATATGCTTCAGGAATCTGCCATCCGGCTGCTCCTGCTCATAAATATCCACCTGCTCTACAAAACTGCTTAAAAACTCTTTTTTCTCCAAGTCGGTGAACTTATCATACAGTTTATCAAAATACAGTAAGAATTGATAGACGTTATCTTCCGAAATTTTCTTCTGTTTGATGTTCAGTAATCGGTTCTTTACCTCACTGATACT